>JAGWTK010000628.1 GCA_028876035.1 Bacteroidota bacterium | reverse complement strand
ACCATTCGGTCTTTTGAGGATATGGAAAGCTGGAAAAAGGCGAGAAGACTTTCAAAGGCGCTGGGTGAAATGATTATTAATGGTCGATTCGGAAGAAGTTTTCGGTTGATTAATCAAATGGAAGGTTCTGTTGGTTCGATTATGGACAATATTTCTGAAGGATTTGAGAGGGGAACGCGGGCCGAGTTTATTCAATTCCTTGGTTATGCCAAAGGCTCTTGTGGCGAGCTAAGATCACAGCTTTACAGAGCATATGATTGGAGATTGCTGGATGAGGATGAATTCGTAAAGTTGAAAACCGAAGTAATTCTGATTAGTGCGATGTTGCAAAGTTTGATTACGTACTTGCAACAAACCAATGTAAGTGGCACCAGACGCAGATAGCATAGACGAACTCTTAAACATTTAAACTCTTAAACCCTATTTACAAAAGCATAAATAATTGAAATGAAAAATATCTTGTTAACAATAACCACGATTCTAACTACGCTCGTGGTCTCCGCCCAGGACGATGTGTATCCAACCCCTGCGGCCAATGGCGTGTTCTTTATCAGCAACGCCACCATCCACACCGGCACGGGCCAGGTGATTGAGAATGGAACAATTAAAGTAAACAACGGAAAAATTGAGCAGGTAGGAGCCGGACTGGCTGTTCCTGCTGATGCGAAAGTGTATGATGTAAAGGGCAAACAGGTGTATCCCGGGATGATCCTTCCGGTAACCGATCTTGGCTTAAAAGAAATTGCCAACGGCGTCCGCGGATCGAACGACCATACAGAAATTGGTGATTATAACCCAAGCGTTCGCTCTATTGTAGCCTACAATACAGATTCCAAGATCATCAATACACTCAAGGCCAACGGCGTGCTCCTTGCTTGTGTAGTGCCGCAGGGTGGTACCATCAGCGGTTCTTCATCGGTAGTACAGCTGGATGCATGGAACTGGGAAGATGCTGCATATAAAATGGAAAACGGAATCCATCTCAATATGCCGAGTTTCATTACAAGAGTGGGGCGCCGCGGTTTCCCCGGTGGATTCGGACAGCAGCCGCCCACCGACCCAACCAAGGAAGCACTGAATAAGATAGAAGATATCAAAAACTTCTTTTCAGATGCCCGTGCCTATTTGCAGGAAGCTACCCATAAGGAAGTAAACCTGAAGTACGAGGCGCTGAAAGGATTGTTCGACAAAAAACAAAAATTGTTTGTACATGCCGACCAGGTAAAGCAGATGCTGATCGCCATCGATTTTGCGAAAGAATTCGGGTTCGACGTCGTGCTGGTGGGTGCCAGCGAATCCTGGCAGATTGCTGATTTACTCAAGCAAAATAATATCGCTGTCATCCTCAACCAGGAGCACGCATTGCCAACAACAGAAGATGATGATGTTGATCAGCCATACAAAACGCCGGCGATGTTGCAGAAAGCAGGGGTGTTGTTTGCATTGAATGATGCCAACGAAGAGCCGCGCTACCGCAACCTGGCCTTTAACGCCGGCACAGCAGCGGCCTACGGGCTCACCAAAGAACAGGCATTGCAGGCAATTACACTCAACGCAGCAACCATCCTGGGCGTGGCCGATAAAACCGGTTCTATTGAAGCGGGTAAAGATGCCAATATCATCGTGAGTGAAGGTGATTTGCTGGATATGCGCAGCAGCATCATCACCCATGCATTCATCCAGGGCCGTCATGTATCGCTCGACAATAAACAGACGCAGTTATACGAACGTTACAAGCATAAATATGGGTTGAAGTAAGAGATTGCTTTTCTTGTATGAAGTCCCCGGATCTGTTCCGGGGATTTTTTTTGCATCCTTGGTTTTGCGGGATGAACGGCCAGCATGCGCGCGGGCAATGCAGTAGCTTTAACGTACAAAAAAAACTTATCATGAAAAACATGTTGGCTCTTGCATTGCTGCTGATGTCGTTTCCCTTGTTCGCCCAAAACAAAACAACGCACAGTTTGCGCAGTGCACTCCTGGAGCAACTGCGCAGCACCCATAACAAAAAAGAATGGTTTGTGCCGCTGAATATTGCCGTAGAAGGACTGAGCGCAGAAAAGGCGATGTGGAAAGACAGCAGCGGCAACCACTCTGTTGCGCAGCTGGTGGGTCACCTTGTGTTTTGGAATGCGCAAACACTTGCCAAGATGAAGAAGCAAAAACCCGAATCTTTCAGCGGCAACAATGAAGAAACCTTTGAGAAAGTAGATGCGGCACAATGGGCGAAAGCGGTGAAATCA
>JAGWTK010000627.1 GCA_028876035.1 Bacteroidota bacterium | reverse complement strand
AGTCAATAACACCAAGGTATTTCCGGCACGTATGTACGGCCGGAAAGAAAAGACAGGTGCCAAAATTGAGGTGTTCCTGCTGCGTGAGCTCAACAAGCCAAATCGTTTGTGGGATGTAATTGTTGACCCCGCCCGTAAAATTCGTGTGGGTAACAAACTATATTTTGGAGAAACCGATGAACTGGTAGCAGAAGTAATTGATAATACCACCAGCCGAGGCCGTACGATCCGGTTCTTGTGGGATGGCACTGATGATGAATTTCGCCAGATGCTGGAAGTACTGGGGGAAACACCGCTGCCCAAATACATCAAGCGTAAGCCCGATGAAGAAGATAAAGAGCGCTTCCAAACCGTATATGCAAAGCACGAAGGAGCAGTAGCGGCGCCTACAGCCGGATTGCATTTCAGCAAGGAACTGATCAAACGCCTGGAGATAAAGGGTGTTCGTTTCGCCGAAGTGACCCTGCATACCGGTTTAGGCACTTTCCGTCCGATTGAAGTAGAAGATCTCAGCAAACATAAAATGGATGCGGAGTATTATCGGATTGAGGAGAACGCCTGCACCATTGTAAACAAAGCCAAAAAAGAAGGACACCGTATCTGCTCCATTGGAACCACCACGATGCGTGCGATGGAGAGTTCTTTTACAGCCGAGAAGCTGTTGAAGCCTTCCGAAGGCTGGACCAACCATTTTATTCATCCTCCGTATGAGTTTAACATTGCGGACGCTATGGTGACGAATTTTCATCTGCCTAAAACCAGCCTGTTGATTATGACCTGTGCTTTCGCCGGTTACGACCTGGCGATGGAGGCGTATAAGAAAGCCATTAAGGACAAATACCGTTTCTTCAGCTATGGCGACGCTATGATTGTCCTCTAACGTTAGTGTATAACCGATAATGATCCCGCTGATTTCCGGCGGGATTTTTTTATGTGTGGCCGGTCTTTTGTTTTATCTTGTAGGGAATAACGGGCCAATATGAAATCAGTTCTGCTTACAACCATCATTTATTGTATGAGCACGTCGCTTATCGCACAGCAGGTGTTGCCACTATACCAGCATGTGCCCAATTCCATTCCGGTTGCAAACCGGGAACATATTGATACCGCAAAAGATGGTATCGTACGGATTAGTAAAGTGACGGAGCCGCAGTTGCTGGTTTTCCTGCCAATGCAGCACCGGAAGCCGGTATCGGCGGTAGTGATTTGTCCGGGTGGTGGATACGGCATTCTTGCTGCTTCTCATGAGGGCACCGACGTGGCCAAAGTGTTCAACGAATGGGGGATAGCCGCTTTTGTTTTGAAGTACCGGTTGCCCGATGATAGTAGTATGTTGGATAAAGAAATCGGTCCGCTCCAGGATGCGCAAAGAGCGATCCAGATGGTGAGAGAAAATGCAAGGGAATGGGGAGTGAATCCTGCTGCGATTGGTATCATGGGCTTCTCTGCGGGCGGACACCTCGCGTCGACTGCCGGCACACATTTCAATAAAGCGGTTATCGATAATCCAAAGGGTACAAGTTTGCGTCCGGACTTTATGGTATTACTGTATCCGGTGATCAGTTTTACAGATAGTTTGACGCATATGGGTTCGCGGAATAATTTATTGGGCAAGACGCCGTCGCCTGAGAAAATTAAGTTGTATTCGAACGAACAGCAGGTAGGGCCCACAACGCCCCCCACATTTCTGGTACATGCGAAAGACGACGGAGCAGTGAAAGTGGGCAATAGCCTGGGTTTTTACGAAGCGTTGCAAAAAAACGGTGTACCGGCGGAGATACATTTATATGAGAAGGGCGGACATGGATTTGGGATGATCAACAAAACCAGTGATGTTCGATGGATGGATTGGCTGAAGCAATGGATGGTGGGAAGAAAGCTGTTATAAATGTGTAAATGTGCAAATGAGCAAATGTCCGCCTGCCAGACTTTGTCCGACAGGTGTAAATGTATAGATCGAGAGATGTAAAGGTACCTCTGCACACAAGACCGTTCTACCAGTGTTCTTTTTTAGTTGTCTGCAAGGTGCGACGGGCAGGCGAACAATGCATCTATTGACGATGAAATCAACAAGGTTTGGAGGGAAAATGGACACTATCAATGGGTGAAGTCCTCCTGCAATTTGCATGGTCAAATAAACTCGCTAGAATCGTCACTCCGAAGAATTTTCAGGCGAATTGCTCAGAAAGCTTGTTCAGACATCTTGCTCAGAAGAGTTGCTCAGAGGACTTCTTCTGAAAACGTCTTCAGAA
>JAGWTK010000092.1 GCA_028876035.1 Bacteroidota bacterium | reverse complement strand
CTTTTTTTATAGAAGGCTTTTGATGATTATAATCGTACGAATTTCTTATTGATCAGTTCACCATTCAGCTGCACCTGCAGCAGGTAGGTGCCAGCGCCCATTTGCGGAAGAGCGGTGCTAACGGTATTGCTACCCGCCGTCAAAGCAAGTTTTTGCTGGAACAATACGACACCATTGCTGCTTACAACGCGAACTGTGGCATTTTGCGACTGTGCTGCATCAATATTGTACTCCAGCCTGTTTTTTATGATTGGATTTGCTTTGAGGACGAATACCGTGCTGCCACCTACTCTAACCGATTTTACTGCGGTGTATTGGAATAGTCCGTCCTTGTCTACGCGCTTAATACGGTAATAACGCATGCCGACCGGCAGGTTGTCCTGGCTGAAGCTGTAGGTGTTCACGCCGGCACCATTCCTGGCAGCCACTGTGCCCGCGGTGGACCAACTGGTACCATTCAGCGAATAGTCGATGGAGTAGTAGTCTACGTTGATTTCATTGCTTGTCTTCCAGGTTAGCGTCGCTTTGTTTTTCTGCAAGCCAACCTCAAAACTCTGCAGGGTAGCCGGAAGCGCTGCGTTAGTCTGGGTAATCAGGGTAAATACGGCATTGTTAGAAAGTGTAATTCCGGAGAATGTGAGCACCGTGCCTGATGCCGAACTGGCCACCGGGTAAGTAATCGTTCCAGTCGTATAATCGCCATCGCCGTCCTGATCGATCATCAGGCGAAAATTTGAAAGCGTGCTACCGCCTGCAAGCGTAAGTCCAACCGTATCGATGCTGAGATCAACATTCGCAACCGCACCGGTATTTTGTACCTTCCAGTTCCTGAGTAAACGGGTGGAGCCCACTGCGACAGCCGGCGCCGTTCCACTGGTGATGGTCGCTTCGCTTAATGCATTGGCGTCGTCTCCAATCATCACGAATTGTTTGTCCGTTAACGCTCCTGTAGATCTGACCACCAGGTTGCCCAGTCCTGTTTGTCCGGCCCCATTGCCACTGCCCAGGTTGATGCTATTGGAAGCATTCTGCAGCAATCCCGATGCATCATCTCTTCCAATGCCGAATACATTGTTTTGGAAGCCAGCGCTGGCTGTCCAGAATACCGTGCCGTCTGAAGCAGTGTAATTAAGTGGTGTAACGGTACTACCCAAACTAAATCCATATTTGAGGGCGAGATAAGATTCAACCTTATTTCTGTCGGCAGTGGACAGTGCGCCGTTGAATAATAAGATTTCAGCTATCGGGCCTGACCAGTATTCGTTCGTGCCATCCACGGAGCCAACAAATGCAGTAACCGGTGTTGTGTTGATGCTGAGTCCCGGTTTAGTGGCGTAAGAAAGTCCGCTGTTGAATTGCTCGCCATTTGAGGACGACAATGTGAAAGAAGCCAGCGCTCCTTTTCCGTTTACTGTTCCATCCCAATATCCGGGTGTTTCAAAGTCCACCGCGTAAAAGTCTGTTGCAAAAGAACCGTTGTGGTTCCCAATTTGCGAGGTTGTACCCGGATTGGGTGCATGGCCATACACAAATATCCAACTGAAATTAAGGGTGGCATTCGCCTTTGCGACCACCAGCATGGTTCTGTCCCCGGCGCCGGTAGGAAAGCCGGTCATAGTGCCGTTGCTGTAGAAATTGCTCAGTCCGTCGAAGAGCATGGCGGAGTTAAAGTTGAAAACATTGCTGGTCAGTGTCGCCTGGTTACCGGGTGTGCTTTGTGAAAAATCGTTGCCGTTGCCCGATTTATCAATTCAGGCAGACGCACTGGCGCCATCATTGGCCTTTAACCAAAGTACTGAGCCGGATACACCTCCGGGGGTTTGCGCATTAACCTGAACAATAAAAAGAATGGCCGTCAGCAGGTAAAAAATTTTCTTCATATGGAATCGTTTGATTTTACTGTATGGAGCGGGGTTCCTGGAAAAGAAAAGCTGGCAGGGATAGTTTACAAGGGAGAGGACCTGGCGATCTGCGCACTGCTGTTTAAAGTTACAGCATTTGCGCGCACAACAAAAAATAAATGATACAATGTTAATACGGGTATTATACCCTAATGGTTGGATTAACGAAGCCGATCCAGGCTTTTCACCAGTTTCTGGTCTTTGCTGATAGCCCTGGCCGCGAGCAATAAGAGGATAGGAACGACCAGTGTGAGAACTGCGGTGAGATCATAATTGCCCTCTGCAAACTTTTGGGTTTGCCTGTAATAGAGAAAGATATTCAGGAAGGCTATCACCGCTGTTGCAAGGGTGATGCGCAGCTGCAGTGGCCTGTTCTTATATAAAAAAATCGCAATAAACGCCGCCACGGCTACCACAACAGTGAGTACCAAAATCAACAAATTCGTCACGGCGGTGAGCGAAGTAAATGTCTTCACCTGGTTGGCATCCACTATGTTTCCGCTGTAGAAAGAAAGTTTAAGCGTGCTGAAAGCCGCTACAGATGCCAGTAACAACCAAATAGACTGTATTCGCTGTATCATACCGATGGCCGTTTATACGATTCTTTTGTTCAAAAATCAACCCAGTTCCGGGTAAAGAACGAACTGTTCCATGAACTCATTGACTTGTTTGCGGACAGTACCGATCACGTTTTCATCATCGGCATTCATGAGCACATTGTCAATGGCATTTACCACAAACTGCATATGTTCTTCCTTCAGTCCGCGCGTCGTAATAGCGGGGGTTCCAACGCGGATACCCGAGGTGACAAATGCTGATTTATCGTCGAAGGGAACCATGTTCTTATTGAGTGTAATATCGGCTTTCACCAATGCCTGCTCTGCTTTTTTACCGCTGATGTTCTTATTGCGCAGGTCGATCAGCATCAGGTGATTGTCGGTACCACTGCTTATCAATTGATAGCCTTTTTCTACAAAAGCTTTGGCCATCGCCTGTGCGTTGGCAATAACCTGTTTTGCATATACACCGAACTCATCGGTGAGAATTTCGCCAAACGCGATGGCTTTGGCAGCAATCACATGCTCGAGCGGGCCTCCCTGTATGCCCGGGAATACCGCCATATCCAACAGATTGCTCATGGGGCGGATATTCCCTTTCACGTCTTTTAGTGAGAAAGGATTGTCGAAATCCTTTTTCATGAGGATGATACCGCCTCTTGGACCGCGCAGGGTTTTATGGGTGGTTGAAGTAACAAAATGGCAGTGTTCGAAAGGCTGGTTCAATAAACCTTTCGCGATCAAACCTGCAGGGTGTGCCATATCGCACATCAGGAAGGCGCCAATTTCGTCGGCTACTTTCCGGATGCGGGCATAGTCCCAGTCGCGGCTATACGCAGACGCACCGCAGATGATCAATTTTGGTTTTTCTTTGCGCGCCTGTGATTCCAGCATTTCATAGTCTACCAGGCCGGTTTCTTTCTGTACGCCGTAAAATGCCGGCTGGTATAATTTGCCACTGAAGTTGACAGGCGAACCATGGGTAAGATGACCGCCCATGCTTAGATCGAGTCCGAGTATTTTATCGCCTGGCTGCAGGATGGCCAGCAATACGGCCGCATTTGCCTGGGCACCACTATGCGGTTGCACGTTGGCATATTCGCAGTTGAATATTTGCTTGAGACGATCGATCGCCAGTTGCTCCGTTTGATCCACAATTTCACATCCGGCGTAATAGCGACGACCAGGATAGCCTTCAGCATACTTATTGGTCATCACATTGCCCATGGCCTGCATGACCTGGAGGGAGGTGAAGTTTTCGGAAGCAATCAGTTCAATTCCATGACGCTGGCGTTGGAGTTCCTGGCGGATTAGATCAAAAACAAGAGTGTCTCTTTGCATGGCGCAAAAATAGGCCAACACGCATGAAAAGAGACAAGCGCTTCGATTTTCGTGAAAGAATTGTTAGTAATTCCTGCCATTTTATTCAGGCGTTCTACCAGTTCTTCCAGGTCTACGCCGGTGCGGTTGGAAAAGATGACCAACTGATATTTTTTTGATGGAATTGTGTAGACAAATGCGCGGAAACCGCCATTGGAGCCACTGTGGTAAACCGCCCGGTCCATCCCTTTATCGCTCACGAACCAGCCGAATCCATAAAAAAGTTGTTGGAGACTATCGACCGGAAATTGGGGCGATCTTGCCTGTTGGATCGTTGCCTTGCCGGAGCTTTCCAAAAACCGCAGCCATTTGGCATAATCGTTCAGCGAAGTATAAATACCGCCATCTGCCTCAGTTGAGAAAAAAATAGATTCTTTTTCATCCAGTTTGTTGAACTGGTTACCGGTACTATCGTATTCATAACCGACGGATCGTACCGGTATGGGTTGCCCGACTTGTAGCACCCGGCTATTGGTCATATGCAATGGTTCGAAAATATGCTGCCGGATATAATGCGCATAGCTTTCGCCGCTGAGCTTTTCTATAATCATTCCCAGCAGACAATAGGCGGTATTGCTATACCTGTACTGCGTACCTGGTGTGAAATAGAGTTGGCCGGCACTTTGCACCGCTTCGAGTACATCCCTGTCGGTAGCGTGTTTCACTTTGCTGGTGTCGGTAAATTCATAGTGATCTGCAATGCCCGAGCAATGACTCAGCAACTGGCGCACCGTGATTCGACCGGTGACCGGGTGGAAGCCAGGAAAGAAATGAAGCAATGAATCTTCCAGCGAAAGCTTTTGTTGGGCGGCCAGCTCCAGGATGCAAAACGCAGTGAATTGTTTGGTAATTGAGCCAATATTGAAATTGCTGCGGGTGTTGTTTGCAATACCATTGGAAAGATTGGCCAGTCCGTAAGCCCTATTGAACAGCACCCGGCCGTCCTGAATAATCATCAGGGCAGCGCCTGGTGCTTTGTTTGGATAGACAGAACGCATCAGGCTATCGATGGCCTCCACCCGCTGCGCCCTGGTGGGCAAACAGAAAAGGACAATAATTACGCTAACGAAAAAATTTCTCACCCGTATTATTTTGGTACTCAGGAAAAGATACGCAGAAAACCCTTAGTAAAATCCTTTATAAATTGGAAAAACCAATTCTTTCCGGTTAATTTTACCGCCGTTACGGACACCGCATGAACAGGAAAACGAGGCGGCTGCGGTAATCCGACAAATAAGATTATGAAAGCGATCATTCCAGTGGCCGGTGCAGGCACCAAACTTCGCCCTCATACATACACACAGCCAAAGGCCCTGATACCCCTTGCCGGAAAAACGGTGCTCAGCATTATTGTTGAGCAATTACGCGATGCCGGTATCAATGAATTCATTTTTATCATTGGCTATCTTGGCGATAAGATCAAGGATTATGTGCGGGAACGTTATCCATCGCTGCAAACGCATTTTATTCACCAGAACGAACGGCAGGGATTGGGTCACGCCATTTTACTAACGCGTGATATCGTTGGTACCGATGAAGTCTTTATCGTACTGGGTGATTCAATTTGCGAATACAATGTGGAAGAAGTACTGAACAGTCCTTTTTCCATGGTAGGCGTGAAGAAAGTAGATGACCCCCGTGAATTCGGGGTAGCCGAAATAAGTGAAGAAGGGTTTGTGCAGAAGCTCGTTGAAAAGCCACAAATACCTAAATCGAACATGGCTTTGGTGGGAATTTACCGCATCCGTGAAACGACAGCGCTGTTTCAATGCCTGGAACACAATATCAGGAATGACCTCAAAAGCCGCGCGGGTGAATTCAATCTTACTGACGCGCTGGAATACATGTTGCAGGAAGGCGTTCAAATACAACCATACCGGGTGCAGAACTGGTTCGACTGTGGTAAAAAAGATTCGCTGCTCGAAAGCAATGCCACCTTGCTTAAAAAATTCGGACACCTTATTGCAGATGATCACCAGTTTGAGAATACGATCATTATTCCCCCGGTAAGCATTGCAGAAGGATGCGATATCAAGAATTCCATCATCGGTCCGAATGTAGCAATCGGAGAGAAAGTAAATATCAATTACTCCATTGTAAAAGATTCTATCATCGGCGCTTTTGCCAACCTGCTCGATATCGTGTTAACACATTCGCTGATCGGCAGCGATACGCAGGTAAAAGGAGAAAGCCGCAGCCTTAATATCGGGGATAATACCGAAATCGATCTGGGTAAGAGTTAATCCTTGCGCCAGGCATCTCATCCAAACAAATCACTGCTGAGGTAGCGGTCGCCGCGATCACAGGCGATGAATACAATCGTGCCCGACTGCAATTCTTTTGCCAGTCGGAATGCCGCCGATGCGGCCCCACCACTGCTCATACCCGCAAACAACGCTTCCTCTTTTGCCAGCGCGCGTGTGGTATCTACCGCTTCTTTTTGGGAGATGTCCATGATGCGGTCCACTCTTTTTGGATCAAATATTTTAGGAAGATAGGCAGGCGGCCATCGGCGGATGCCCGGTATAGAAGCTTCTTCGGTAGGCTGGCAGCCAACAATCTGGATCGAAGGATTTTTTTCTTTCAGGAACATGGATGTGCCCATGATGGTGCCGGTGGTGCCCATCGAACTAACAAAATGCGTGATGCTGCCATCCGTGTCTTTCCAGATTTCGGGGCCGGTGGTTTTGTAGTGGGCGAGGTAGTTATCGGGATTGGCAAACTGGTTCAACAACAAATAATCCCCTGCCTGGGCTTTCTGCTCCGCATAGTCGCGGCATACTTCGATATTCTCCAGCAGGGTCACTTTTGCGCCAAAAGCCTCCATCGTTAAGGTTCTTTCACGGGTAGAACTGGATGGCATCACCAGTTCAATGTCCAGGTCGTACAACCTGGCAATCATCGCCAGGGCGATACCGGTATTGCCGCTGGTCGCTTCCACGAGCTTCATGCCTGGTTTGATATCACCGCGTTCGAGCGCGGATCGAATCATATTGAGCGCGGGACGATCTTTTACACTTCCGCCGGGGTTATTGCCTTCCAACTTTGCGAAAATGCGCACGGCAGGGTTGGGATTTAACTTCCTGATTTCTGCCAGCGGCGTGTTGCCTACCAAATCCAATATTCCTGCCATAGCCTAGGTACTAAGTTTTCTTTCCGTGATTTCAATTTCTGCTTTGTGGTAAACTACAGAATAGGGCTGTACACTTTTGGTGAGCCATACGTTTCCGCCGATGATGCTGTGGTGACCGATCGTTGTATCTCCGCCCAATATGGTCGCACCGGAGTAGATGATAACGTGATCTTCCACGGTAGGATGGCGTTTGATGTCCGACATAGTTTTATCCACGCTCAGCGCCCCCAGGGTAACTCCCTGGTACAGTTTCACATGATTGCCGATGCGGCAGGTTTCGCCAATAACCGTACCCGTGCCATGGTCGATATACATGTATTCGCCGATTTCTGCCCCGGGGTGTATATCAATGCCGGTTTGCGAATGCGCATATTCCGTAAGAATACGTGGTAGCAAAGGAATGTCCAATAGCAACAGGGCATGTGCGATGCGGTAAAAACAAAGTGCAAAAAAACCAGGATACGTACGGATCACTTCAAATTCGCTTTTTGCAGCCGGATCACCTTCGTTGATGGCCGTAATATCGGCATTCAGCAAGCGGTAGATTTCCGGCAGCTGCCCAAAGAAAGTTTTTGCTTTTGCTTTGTTGTCACAATCCTGGCATCCGTTGGTCGATTCCAATATGTTCACAAGCCGGTCTTTCAAACCTTCGAAGGCAGCTTCAAATTGAAGGGCAGAAGAAAAAAACTGCTTGGATAGTTCCGGGTAGAGCAGGCGTACCAATTCCAGTGCCCAGCCGGTGATCACCGAATTGGGGGGTACATCTTCCGTTTGCTGCTGTTTATTAAAAATGAGCTGGTAAAAAGATGGGTTCATAAGCGGTTCCCCGTTACAGGTCTGTAAAATTGGGGAATTTTCCGGCTTATGGGAAATAAAGTCTGTTAAAACGGTAGACAAGAGGCCGTTGGCTGTTAGCTATTAGCCGTTAGCAGTTTCCAATTTGCGGGAAAAGTGCCAGGTGCTTTCGGCAATACTGTACCCGCTAATTGCCAATAGCCAAAAGCTAATGGCTACTTAAAAGTGAACGCAAACGTGAGCGAACTCGCATACAGTTCGGTCGACTGTGTGTAATGCCCAAAGCGTACGTCCATGGAACTGATGTGCTGACTGAGTATGCCTTTCGGCGGCGCGAGGTGAATGTTTGCACCGAGGAACTGGCTGTTCAGCGCACTGAGTGAATAGTTGCTCGTGTAATACGTATCATTGGTTGTATGCACACCAAGGGGCGCGAAATATTTCGAGCCAGTTTGCGTGTAGTAACGATAAAACGGCGCTATCGAAAAGAATGAATTGATCTTTACCGGCAATTCAAGTTCTGCCGTATGCGCCCGGATTCCCCAGTTGTCGGCATAGTACCGGTAATATGTTCGAATCACAAGGTGGTCGCCGGCGAAATAGTTCAGCCTTACGCCGATGGGCAGTTTTGTTCTGATGTCGGGCAGGTTTTCAACATGCACCGATCCGTCT
This sequence comes from Bacteroidota bacterium, assembly GCA_028876035.1. Classification (GTDB taxonomy): domain Bacteria; phylum Bacteroidota; class Bacteroidia; order Chitinophagales; family Chitinophagaceae; genus JACMLD01. Next base: position 3,039 of record JAGWTK010000092.1, on the reverse strand, counting down.
GAAAAATAAACCCGGTGGAAAGGCAGTCCCAGGTAACCGTTTTGCGCAACGAGGTCGAGCATAACGGCGAACTGCATGCGCGTATTTACGATCTGGTTGAGCCCTAGAGAAGCAGTAAACGTATTGCGCGGGTTAGACGGTATATCGTCTGAGTGTTTTCCTCCCGAACTATAGGTTTGTCCGCTGGCAGTAGTATAGGTAGTCGGACTCGTATACGTCGTTGAAGGAATCAGTTCCGACGGATAGATCATTTTTACTTTATCAAAAAAGCCGGAAATTTTACCTGTTAGTTCAGTGTTAGAACTGATCTTCTTACTACCGTGGGCTTCGAGTCCGAATGACTTGTAATTGTATTCTGATGAATAGTAAGTGCCCAGTCCGAAGCTATTGCCTTTATCGGTTTCCATGGTCCAGTTGAGCGCGGGGTACACCCGTGTGCCTCCTGTGCGGGATGCACCTGTTTTCGAAACCCAGGCAGAAGAGGCGGAGGAATGGTGGTCGATGCCGAGTTCTGTACTTAATGAATGTTTGTTATGGCTGGCATCCCATCCTACGAACTTCAATTCAAGTCCGTTCGATAAATCGGTCACGTGTTCGTTACCCGTTCCCCCCAATACAGCAGAGTGAATACCTTCCTGGGTGTAATAACTTGATACCAGGTTGATTTCATCCAGTTTGAGCGGTTTTGTTTCATACACCGTGTCGGGGCGGTTACGCTGACCGAAAGCGCCCAGGAACATAATATAGATACCGATGACGGTTAAGCATAGTTTACGCATGAAGGTAGAGTCGTGTGTTGAATGAATTAATTACAGCCGCAGCCTCCGCCGGTTTTGCCTCCGTTGGCACCGGCTGCTCCTTCGCGGTAGGTTTGAAAGTTCAATTCTGTTTTCTGGCTTTTGCGGGCACCGAGCGACATATCGGCGTCGTTCAGTTTGCTCTTCTGGTATTCTTTCACATGCACACAGGAAGAGAGTATCGCCAGGATAGCCGCCATTGAAACGGCAAATAGCATGAGCTTCATTTTCATTTTGTGTAGTTAGGTGAAGTGAAGGTTTTGGGATGTATAGATGGTGTCATTGTCGTCGATGATGATGGCTTCGATATCGTTCATCTGGTTAATCAGGTGCAATCCGGGCCCGATGCCCATAATGGTCACCGGTGTTGCCATGGCATCTGCAATCTCCGCGTTGGTAGTAATGATCGTAACACTTTTGATCCCGGTGACCGGCAGTCCCGTCCTCGGATTGATCGTATGCGAATATTTTTTCCCTCCTATCATTACAAACTTTTCATAATTGCCCGAGGTAGCCACGGCCAGGTCTGTTACACTCAAATAGGAAAAAATTTTGTTGCGCAGGTTGGGATTTACAATCCCAATGGTCCATGGTTTTCCATCGGGTTGCTGTCCCCAGGTCGTGAGATCGCCAGAGGCATTCACTATCCCGCTTTCTACGCCGGCTGTTTTCATTACGCGCTTTGCCATTTCAGCGGCATAGCCTTTGCCGATACCGCCGAAGCCAATGCGCATGCCTTTTTCCTTTAGAAATACTGTCATCGAATTTTCATCGAGCAGGATGTTGCGGTAGTTGATCAGTCGCACCATTTGCCTGGCAAGCTTTGGATCCGGCAGGGCCGACATTGTCGTATCGAAATTCCAAAGTGATTTGTCTACCGAGCCATAACTGATATCAAAAGCACCCTGTGTAACCGATGAGATGCGGAGCGATCGTTGGATCAGCCTGAACGTTTCTTCACTCACCTGTACGGGATGGATTCCTGCGGCCTGGTTGATGCGGTTGGTTTCGCTATCATCCCGGAAAGTAGTGAGCAGTCGTTCGATGCGTTTGATTTCTGCTACGCCCAACGCAATCATTTCATAGGCCCGGGATTCGTTATCACTTACAACAGTGATCTCAAAATCGTTGCCCATCAGCAATTGCTGCTGTTTAAACGAACGCAGTATGGCAGTGCTAACGGCTGGCATTAATGGCTGCGTTGATGTCATCGATAAAAGCTGCTGTGCCACCTTTTGGAAAGCCTTCCCAAACTTTCAGCACTTTGCCGTTTTCATCGAGTAATACGGTGCTGGGAAAACTACCCGCCCGGTTATAGGCATCGGCCAATTTATCGTTTTGCGCCTGCTGTTCTTTCGGCAGCTGATTTTTTTTCAATCTTGGGAAATCTGCATTTACCAATACCAGTTGCTTATCGGCGATTGCATGAAAGGCTTCACTGTCGAACACTTCTTTGTGAAGACGGATACAGGGGCCGCACCAATCGGAACCGGAAAAATTCAATAAGATCAACTGGTGTTTTTCCTGGGCAATTTTTTTGGCTGCTTCAAAGTCGGTCAACCAGTTGGTGCCGTTTACACTCGTGGCAAACAAGATGGCTAATAACAGAAACTTCATGTATAATATATTTCAGTGATTGAACATCAAAGTCGGTTTTTTATTTCACAAGGATCTGTGAAGTTTGGTTAACGGTTCGCTAACGAGCGCAAGTACAAAGTACCAGGTATCAAGACGGCCGCTGCGGTGCCGCGTAACCTTTATTTACGCTACGGGCTGCTTAACATTTACCAACGACCAGCGACTGAAGGCTAAGAGCTAACTGCTAAAGGCTATCGCCTAATGACTGCGGACTAAAAAAGCAAGCAGGCTTATAGACATAAACCTGCGTTATTTACCAATGCCAACCTTAATGTACGATGATGCGGAGCGATGCAGAGTCTTGTCCGTTTTTGCAGGGTCCATGATGGAAACCATGTCCGGTCCAGAGACTGTCGATATGGTGATTCCAGAGGCTATCCTGCAAATGATGTCCCGTACTGTCGCCGAAATTGCAATGATGGATGGAGTCGAGATCCAGGTGACGCGCACGTACACCAACGGTATACACGCCCGGGCTGTTGAAGCTTATATAATTTGTTTTCTCGGTAGTGGTGGTATAGGCCACTTTTGCAGAGCCGGAGGGTGTCACCGTCCAGCTAACTGAATTTACGTTGGTGGCTGCAGTTACGGTTACGGTTTCACC
>JAGWTK010000091.1 GCA_028876035.1 Bacteroidota bacterium | reverse complement strand
ATATGTGCATCGTTCATGTGCAGGCAGCGCACCCGCATCAATCCAAATAACTCACCACTTTGTTCATACCGGTAACAGGTACCGTATTCTGCCAAACGCAGGGGCATGTCTTTATAGCTCCTTGGCTCGGCGGAGAATATTTTGTGGTGGTGCGGACAGTTCATGGCTTTCAGGTAATATTTCGTACCATCCAGTTCCATGGGAGGATACATGCTTTCCTGGTAATAAGGCAGGTGCCCGCTGGTGAGGTAGAGGTTCTCCTTGGCAATATGCGGCGTTACCACCCGCTTGTATCCAGCCGCCAGTTCGGTTTCTTTTGCCAGTTTTTCCAGTTCTTCGATGATCACTGTTCCATTGGGCATCCAAAGGGCAAGACCAGGTCCGATATCATCATCCATCGTGAATATGCCCAGTTCTTTTCCCAGCTTACGGTGATCCCGTTTTTTGGCTTCTTCCAGCATCTGCAGGTATTCGTCCAGCTCTTTCTGCGCAGGAAACGTAACCCCATAAACCCGGGTGAGCATTTTATTCTTTTCATCGCCTTTCCAGTAAGCACCCGCGATATTGGTGAGCTTGATCGCTTTGATAGCGCCTGTAGCAGGGATATGCGGCCCACGGCAGAGGTCGGTGAAATTTCCCTGTGTATAGAAAGTAATTTCCCCGTCGTTCAGGTTGCTCAGCAGATCGAGTTTGTATTCGTCGCCTTTCTCTGTAAAATATTGAACGGCGTCTGCTTTTGAAATTTCTTTCCGCTGGTAGGTATTGTTCTGTTTGGCCAGCTCGTTCATTTTTACTTCCAGCTTGCGCAAATCTTCTTCAGTCAGCTGGCGCCCGCCCAGGTCCATATCATAGTAGTAGCCCTTGTCAATGGGAGGTCCCACCCAAAACTTTACACCCGGGAACATGCTTTCTACCGCTTCTGCCATCAGGTGGGCAGACGAATGCCAGAACGTGGACTTTCCGTCTGCATCGTCCCAGGTGAGTAGTTTAAGCGTTGCATCTTCATTGATGGGACGGGTGGCATCCCATACCTGCCCGTTTACCTGCGCGGCCAGTACTTTTCGGGCAAGTCCTTCACTGATGGACTTTGCCACCTGCAGGGCGCTTGTCCCTTTTTCAACTTCTCTAACTGCTCCGTCGGGGAGGGTAATCTTTATCATCGCTTGTTCAGATTTACAGCGGACCGCCGGCTTAATCCGGGCGCCTGTCCTGCTTCTTTTTTGAAGTGCAAAATTAACGAAGTCTTGGCAGACAAAGCTTTTGTTTTCAGTGAAATTGCATTGATTATTTTGCGCAATCAAATTGTAATTTGGCTGTATGAGATGGTTTTTTACCGCTGTCCTTTTTTTTACGGCTTTTCAGGGTATTTCGCAGGATCTCACCGGTATCTGGAGGGGCAATTTTGTGTCTGCCGGCAGCAAGATGAATGACCTGTTCAACCTGGAAGACCGTTATAAGTACGAGGTGCAAATCGACCAGCGCGGTAAAGAATTCAGCGGAGTTACATATTCGTATAAGAAAACGGAGTTTTACGGCAAAGCTGCTTCCACCGGAACCGTCAATCCCACAACCGGCAAGATCATTCTGCAGGAAACTAAATTGCTGGAATTGAAAATGGCGTCCTCCAGCTACGCCTGCTGGATGATCTGTTTCCTGCAGTATACCAAGAACGGCGATGAAGAATTCCTGGAAGGAAAGTACAGCAGCTATCGCGAATCCGATTCCTCTTTTTGCGGGAGGGGGAATGTATACCTGCGCCGGGTAGTGACATCTGATTTTTACAAAGAACCTTTTCTCGCCAAAAGAGCGAAAGAAAAAAAGCTGGAGAAAGCAAAAACGGAAGCGCCGGTGGCCGTTGCAAAGAAACCGGCAGACGTTAAAAAGACAGCACCCGCTATCACAAAAAAACCGGCGACAAAGCCTGCTACCACGGTTGCAAAGAATGCAGCCAGGCCGGGGACCACTCCGCTCAAAAAAGATCAGCCGGTTGTGGCCAATACGGGTAAAGAGATCAAAGGTGTTAACCTGATGCCTGAACTGAACAACGTAAAGAAAGGAAAGGAGTTTAAATTAAAAGATCCGGCCGTTGTTCCGCCGGTGCTCAAGAGCCGGATAAACGAACTCGTACAAACCATTACCGTGAGCAGTCCCGATGTTACCGTGAGCTTGTATGATAACGGCACCATTGACCACGATACTGTATCGGTTTATCTCGACAATAAACTGGTGGTTGCCCACCAGATGCTCACCACGGCACCCATTACGGTTCACCTGAAGATGGATGATGATGCAGACTACCATGAATTGGTGATGGTGGCCGATAACCTCGGTGATATCCCTCCCAATACTTCGTTGATGGTAGTAAAGGCCGGCGACAAGCAATACGAAGTACGCATCACCAGTACCGAGCAAAAAAATGCGGTGGTGGTGTTCAAATACGAAAAATCAAAGTAGCTTCACCGTTCATCCATTTTGATCGGCCGCAACGGCTTCGATCCCTTAATTTGAATCTAAACTTACGCATGCGTGCATACTGCCTTTGCTTTTTGTTGCTGATGAATATGTGCATGCAGGGGCAGGATTTAAACGGGATATGGAAAGGCACCCTGGTACAGGCACCGGGGGGTTGTTTTGCCGAATACAATATCGAACTCCAGATTAATTTCATTCCCACCGCCAATACCTTTTCCGGGATTGCTTTTGATTACCGCGATACGGGGAAATATGTGAAAATGGACTTCACCGGTCGTTTGAACAGCACCACCCACCGCGCTGTAATCATCGAAAACGATATACAGGAAGCGCATATCCCGGAAAGTTGTGTACCCTGTATCAAGACCTATGATCTTGTTTGGAGCCGATCGGGCAACGAAGAAATATTAAGCGGCGAATGCAAAGGCCGGCAATTTGGAACGTATTCAGCTTGTCCGGCCTACCGTATTGTTTTAAAGCGTGCAGCCAAATCCGATTTCGGAACACAGGTGACACAGAGCCCGGACCTCGCTGCCCTCCAGGCCAAACTGCAACTCAAGCCCCGGACCAAAGAACTGGTGAAAACCTTCAATATGCCCGCGGGAGAAATCCGGATGGACTTCTACGATAATGCAGAAATAGACAACGACACGATTACCGTGTTGCTCAATGGCAAACTGTTGCTGTACCGGCAGATGCTGAAAGCAAAGCCACTGACCATTTCTTTCAATGCCTATCCCGATACAGAATACGAACTGGTCATGTACGCCGACAATTTGGGAAGCATTCCTCCTAATACAGCATTGCTCGTAATTACAGCCGGAACGAACAAATATGAGGTAAGGCTCGCATCGAGTGAAGAGAAGAGTGCGGCGGTGAAGTTTCGGTTTGGGAAGAAGGATCCTTGAGTTCTAAGTTTTAAGTTCTACGTTTTAAGTCCTTTTGATCTGGCAAAAGAAGCAATGCAAAATGGAAAAGTTAAAAGGCAAAACCGCTAATTGCCAAACGCTAATAGCCTGCGCTACCATACAACAACAAACTTGATCTCAAAAGAAGTACGGCAGTAACGGGAGCCAGCAGCCTACATTAAGACATCACTACGAAGCCAAATTCACATTCGAACCAGAAACTGCCTGCAGCTTGTAGCTTGCAGCCGTTCTGCCCGAGCTACGAAGTCAAATCTCCATTTCGAAACCAAACCACCTAACGGCCAACAGCCTACGCCCAACGGCGGCCTACGTAGCAAGAATTGCCGATTTCGTCGCAGGATTTTCCTTTGCTGTTCTTTCCACTGGCTATTCTTGTTAATTTGGTGGCATGAAACCCGCCTGGTACAATAAAAAATGGGCCATCGTGCTGTTGCATGCGGCGGCATGGACCCTGCTGTTTTCGCTTCCTTATCTGCTGCGCGGACCGGAAAATGACAAAGCACAGGCGCCGAAAGCCGATGAGAGCGCGAACTGGTTTTACCTGGTGATGAACCTGAGCTGGATGGCCGCGTTTTATTTCAATGCGCTGGTTCTGGTACCCAAACTAATCAATCGGAAAAAATACTGGCAGTTCGCAGCGGCGAATTTTCTCGTATTTACTTTTATCGCACTTGAAGTACATGCCATTCCCTTCCTGTTTGGCAAACCATTCCACTTCGCACCCAAAGCAATCCTCTTCAATTCCCTGCTCTACCTGTTTTTCTTTGCGCTCAGCACGTCCTACCAGCTGATCCGCGAAAAAGTAGCCAGCGATCAGCTGGAGCAGGAAAAACAAAACGAAGTATTGAAAACCGAACTCTCCCTGCTGCGTTCACAGGTGAGTCCGCATTTTATGTTCAATGTCCTGAACAATATGGTGTCGCTGGCGCGGAAACAGTCGGACCTGCTCGAACCATCCTTAATAAAACTGTCTTCGCTAATGCGGTATATGTTGTATGAAGCAGACGAAGAAAAAGTATCCATCGAAAAAGAAATGGATTATTTGCAGAGTTATATCGATCTGCAGCAACAACGCTTTGGTAAAAAGGTACAGGTGAATGTAAACATGCATACGGTAGACGGACAGTACCGGATTGAACCGATGCTGCTTATCCCCTTTGTTGAAAATGCATTTAAACATGGTACCGGCATGATCGAGGACGCCAGCATCGATATTGATTTGGAAGCTGCCGGCCACCGGCTGGTGTTTGTGGTGCGGAATAAATACAATCCTGCATCCCAGGAAACCCGCGACAAAACTTCGGGCATTGGGTTGACCAATGTAAAACGCCGGTTAGCCTTGCTGTATGGAAAAAAACACCAACTGAACATCATTCCCGACGGAAATGTATTTACGGTAAGGTTGGAGATAGAACTATCTTAATGTGAAAGTGTGCAAGTGTGCAAATGTGTAAATGACAGCCGCGAGTTTCAGCCTGCAAGCTGCAAGCTTGATCCAACCCGTAAATTAAGCCGTGGTTTTACATAATGGTTTTCTACGGTCACAGCGAACAATGCCAACGATGAATGAAATGAGGCCGGACGTTTGCCACACCTGGGTATCTTTGTACTTTTTACTTTGTACTTGGTACCAGATACCAGATACCAAATACCATATACGACAATGAAATGCATCGCCATCGACGACGAACCCCTTGCACTTGAGCTCCTGGCTGACAACATCAGCAAAGTGCCTTTTTTGGAGTTGGTGGCATCCTGCGACAATGCCATTGAGGCGATGAAAGTATTGCAGGAACACGCCATTGATCTGGTATTTCTGGATATCCAGATGCCCGGACTCACCGGTTTGCAGTTTATTCAGTCGGTGCCACAGAAGCCGATGTTTATCCTGGTGACGGCTTACGAAAAATATGCGCTGGAAGGCTTTGAACTGGACGTAGTCGATTACCTCGTGAAACCAGTGTCGCTCCAGCGTTTTATGAAAGCCTGCAATAAAGCACAGGAATTATTTGCGCTAAAATCGAAACCCAAAACTGCCGCAGCCAACCCGTCCCCCGCAAACGCCGGTTATTTCTTTGTAAACGTTGATTACAGTTTGCTCAAAGTTGTATTCGACGATATCACCTGGATTGAAGGACTGAAAGATTATATCAAGATCCACCTCAAAAGCACGGGCAAGGCCATTGTCACCCGCATGAGCATCAAATCGCTCGAAGAACAGCTGCCTTCAGACATTTTTATCCGTATACACAAGTCTTTTATTGTTTCTGCCCGCCACATTACGGCAGTGCGAAAGAGCAGTGTATTCATTGGCGACATGGAATTGCCGGTAAGTGATAATTACCGCGATGCCATTAATGCCATCACCGGGCGTCAGCAGGGCTGATGCGCAGCAATTCCCGGTTTCGTCGCAGAATCATCCTGCTTCATCTCATTTGAAAAAAAGCGCGCAAAAGCCTTTCTATGTTTGTATCGTCAAACAACAGTCATTCATTAACGATACAAACTCACGAACATGAAAAAGATTATCATTACCCTTGCTTTTGCATTTCTTTCTGCCGGTGTATTTGCCCGCGACAACAACAATGGCATCAGCCAGAAAGCCATCAGTACCGTCAATAATTATTTTGCAGGTGCTACCGATTTGAACTGGGAAAAAGCAGACAATTTTTATAAAGCCAGTTTTCGCCTGAGAGGACTCTACCTGAATGCGCTGATTTCGTCCGACGGAGAAATTATTGCAGTATCAAGAAACATCGTTTCTTCCGATCTGCCGCTCACCCTGCAGGCCGCGCTGGGAAAACGCCTGGATGGTTCCTGGATCACCGAACTCACCGAGTACGTGATCGACGGCAATACCGTGTATTATGTTACGCTCGACAATGCCGACGAAAGAGTCGTATTTCAGAGCGCTGGTACCTACGATTGGACGTTCATCAAAAAAATCGCCCGCTAATCCTTCCGCCCTTTACCTTTGACTTCAATCAACCGAAAAATGACACATATGAAAAAATTACTTTTCCTGGCAGCCACCGCGGCAACGGGCTGTTTCTTTAGTTTTACCGCGCTTGCGCAAACGGGCGACGAGATCGTGGCCAAATACATCAGCGCTATTGGCGGAAAAGATAAAATCAGCGCTGTGCAAACCCTGTACATGGAAGGTTCCATGAATGTAATGGGCAATGATGCACCTGTAACCGTTTACCAGGTGAACGGGAAGGGATACAAATCCGAAATGGAATTCAACGGTTCAAAGATCATCCAATGCATTACTGATAAAGGCGGATGGATGATGAATCCAATGATGGGCGGATTCCAGGAGATCCCGGCCGAACAGCTGAAGTCGAACCGCGACCAGATTTATATTGGTGGAGCGTTGTTAGACTACAAGGCCAACGGAGCTACTGTAGATTTTGTAAAGAAAGACGGTAATAACAACGTGGTAAAATATACCGACAAAGACAAAAACGAGAAGACCTATTATTTTGATGCGAACACCGGTTATCTGACCAAATTGGTGCAAAAAGGCAATGCGATGGGACAAGAAGTAGAAATCACCATTTCAATGTCTGATTATAAAAAGACCGATGCCGGTTACGTAATGCCGTACAGTATGAATACTGACCTTGGACAGTTCTCCCTGGCAATGACCATCACAAAAGTTGAAGTAAATAAAGCGATCGATCCATCCATTTTCGACGCGCCGAAACAATAGATTTTTTCCCGGCATTGAAGCCCCGTTCCATTAGCGGAACGGGGCTTTCTTTTTTTTACCTGATTAATTTCCGGAACTCCCCTTTTCGTCGCAGGATTTCCGGAACTGGTCTCATTTGACGCCCCTACCCTGTTGCCGCAGGGTATTTTTGTTCTGTCAAAAACACAGATATGAGAAGAATTGCATTCCTGATAACCCTTGTCCTGGCCAGCAGCGGTCTTTTTGCTCAAATGCCGGCGGTGAACCAGGCAAAACCCGGCCAGGTACCCAACCTTGGTCACGTATTCGGAAAAATTGTAGACAGTGCCGGCAAACCCCTGAGTGATGTATCGGTAATACTGATGCAGGCAAAGCTTGATCCTTCCACCAAAAAATCAAAGGAGATTTTTTTGAAGGGGATGTCCACCAAGGCCAATGGCGAGTTCAATTTTGAAGAGCTCCCCGTGATGCCACCCATCAAACTAAAGATAACAGCCACCGGTTTTAAAGCCATTGAGCAAACCATTTCATTCATGCCCGCCGGTGTACAGGCCAGGCCGCAAACAACAACGCCTCTTGCCGGTGGTATGCCGGGCTTCCAGGGGGGTGGTGCACCCTCTTTTGATAAAGACCTTGGAAAGATCAAATTGGAAACAGATGTGGCGCAATTATCGAACGTAACAATTACCGCTACCAAACCGCTGGTTCGGTTAGATGCCGATAAAAAAGTATTCAATGTAGAAAAGAATATTGTGAGCGCTGGCGGAACGGCATTGGACGTAATGAAGAACGTACCATCGGTAAACGTAGACATTGATGGCAATGTAACGCTGCGCAATGCTGCCCCACAAGTGTATGTAGATGGCCGGCCCACTACCCTTACACTGGACCAGATACCGGCAGACGCCATCGAAAGTGTTGAAGTGATTACCAATCCATCAGCCAAATACGATGCTTCCGGCGGCGGTGCCGGTATTTTAAACATCGTGTTGAAGAAAAACCGCAAAACAGGCTATAATGGTAATGTGCGCGCGGGTGTAGACAAGCGGGGCGGATTGAATGGCGGAGGCGACTTTAACCTGCGCGAAGGCAAGGTGAATTTTTCAGCAGCCCTGATGGTAAACCAGATGAAAGGACGCACGACCGGCACCACCGATCGATTGAATCTCCAGGATTCACCACAAACCAGCGTTTTCCAGGAAAACCTGAATAAAACAAATGGCGGCTTCGGTTTTGGAAAAATTGGCCTGGATTATTTCATTACCAACAAAACAACGCTTTCCGTAAGCGGATTTAAAGTACACGGTGAGTTCAAACCCTGGGAAAGCATTTCCATCACCACCGACAGTTTGTACAACAGTGGTAAGGTAGCCGCTAACAGCGATCGTCTTTCTACCGGCAGCAGAACTTTTAACGGGCAAGGACTCGTATTGGGCATGAAACACCTTTTTGCCAAAGAAGGCGAAGAATGGACGGCCGATATGAACTATTTCACGGGCCGCAACAACGGGGTATCCAACTATGCTACCAATTATTACTCCGGCAACAGCAGCCAGGTATACGATAAAGAAGTACAACAGGTGCTGAGCGGCGGGAATGACAAGAACTTTGTTATTCAAACCGATTACACAAAGCCGCTGGGCAACGGTGCGAAATTTGAGATGGGATTGCGCGCAGCCCTGCGCAGCCGCGTGAACAACAACAATACTTACCTGCAGGACAACAGCGGACAGTTTGTATTGGTTCCATCTGCTACCAGCAATTATAAGAACAACGATAATGTATATGCGGCGTATGCCACCTACTCGGGCAACCTGAAAGACTTTGGGTACAAACTCGGATTGCGTGCAGAAAGCAGTAATTATTCGGGCGAACTCACCAATACCGGCGAACAATTTAAAAATACTTATCCCGTAAGTTTATTTCCTTCCGTTTTCCTCACGCAAAAACTAGCATCGAACCAGCAGCTGCAACTGAGTTATAGCCGGCGGATTAACCGGCCCAATTTCTTTCAGCTGATCCCTTTTGTAGATTATACCGACAAACTCAATATCACCAAGGGAAATCCGGGACTGGTGCCAGAATTCACGCAGTCGTTTGAGTTATCGTACCTGAAAACTTTCAAAGGAAACAATAGCCTGCTCGGTTCTTTGTACTATAAACGCACCGATAACCTGATAACGCGTTACCTCGACAAACAAACCAACCCGCTCACCGGCACAGAAGATTTGATCAATACCTACATCAATGCGAACTGGAGTTATTCAGCCGGCGCTGAACTAACGGCGCAGAATTACCTGACCAAATGGTGGGATATTTCTACCAACCTGAATGTGTACAACTCGCAGATCAAGGCCGACAGCAATACGCAGGCTGCACTCTGGAGCTGGTTCGGCAAATTCAACAGCAATTTTAAGCTGCCTTCAGACTTCACGATGCAACTAACGGCAACGTACCAGTCCAAGACCAACCTGCCGGTGAATAGCAACCAGGGCATGATGGGGCCTCCCTTTGGCCAGGCACAAAGCTCTTCGCAAGGATATATCAGTTCGTCCTGGGGGGTTGACCTCGCCGTGAAAAAAACCTTCCTGCCCAGCAAGGCACTTTCCCTTACACTTAGTATAAATGATATCTTCCGCACCAGGGTGCAAAATCAATACTCTTACAGCAATTACTTCATACAGCACTACAACAGGCTCCGTGATCCGCAAATGATCCGGCTGAATCTTGCCTACCGTTTTGGAAAAATCGACATGTCGCTGTTCAAACGCAAAAACATGAAAGCCGAGCAGGGTGCCGGTGAAAGCATGCAGCAGCAATAAACGATTGTAAAATATCTGCCTGTGGCACAGGTAGTGTAAGTTTGAAGTATACAAAAGCCCCGTGTCTACGGGGCTTTTCACGTATTGGACGATTCTTTCTAGTAAATGCGGCCACTTTCGTCATTGTCCAGCAAACTGCCGGCAATGGTGCTGTCGAACACTTCTTCTTTATTAAATATCACTTGTCGAAGCAGGTCATGAATAGTAATAACGCCGGCAAACCGCGGACCATCATAGGCCAGCAGGTAACGTGTTTTGTTCGAATTCATAAAGTTCATACAGTATTCCACACTGTCGGTCATGGCTACCACCGGCAATTCGGTGGTCATCACTTCTTCTACCCGGGTAGTATCGCTGGAACGGCCCTTCAAAATCACATTCCGGCTATAGTCACGCTCGCAGAAAATTCCCCTGAATTCCTCTTTGTCCATTACAATGAGGTAGCTCAGGTTTACCGAGTTGAGCATGGTAAGGGCATCAATCACCAACGTGCCTGCCTGTACGGTATTGAAGGCATTGGGCTTACTGTCTAATATGTCTTTTACGATTCTCATATGTAAGGCGTATTTTTCTAAAGTTCGGAGGTTTCAGCAACAATTTACAACTTCAACAAAAAAATTAGGCTATTCGTTCACGCGGCCCATAGCGGCATTCTTCATCTGACGCGTGAGGTCGGCCCCCAGCCAGGCCTCGATCCTTGATTCCATGAGGTAGATCACTGGCGTTAGTAATATCGCCACCACAAATTTGTAGGCGTAGTTCACCATGCCAATCGCCAGCACTTTTTGCATGGACCAACCCTGCCCCAGCTTGAACGCAATGAACAACACAATAAAACTATCTACCAATTGCGATACCACGGTAGATCCTGTAGCCCGCAGCCATACCTTTTTCTCCCCGGTGGCGCGCTTGATGCGGTGAAAAACGGTCACATCCACGATCTGGCTTACCAGGAAGGCAGTAAGACTACCAAAGATGATCCACATTCCCTGGCCAAAAATTTTGTTGAAGGCTTTCGACATATCCGGCACTCCCTCTGCAGTACCGGTGCCGAACCAGAAATCGGCCGCGGGTACGCGCATGGCCACGTAGAACATCAGGAAAGCATAGGATATCAGGGCCACAGCAGTATAAGATATTCGCCTTACTGCTTTAGGTCCGTAATATTCATTCACAATATCTGTCATCACAAATTCCAAAGGCCATAATAACACGCCGCAGGTAAGACTCAATGCCAGGCCGCTTTCTCCGAGCAAGCTAAAGCTGAATGGCTGAGCGCCGAATAATTTCTCGAGTGAAAATATCTTGGTACCGATGCATTCCGCGATCAGGGCATTCGCTACAAAAAAAGCAGAAAAAAATACGAAAAGCTTGGTGGGTTTGTCCTTAAGGATGTTCGTAATCATTTGATATAAATATACAACTGGGCTAGCAGAAAAAGCAGGTTGGTTAGCAGCAACCATCGCCGTACGCGGCCAGCCAGTTTTTTTTGCCTCCATAAAACAAAGGCCGCCCCATTCACACCAATATTGATCAGCGGCGCGAGAAGAATACCGGTAACG
>JAGWTK010000626.1 GCA_028876035.1 Bacteroidota bacterium | reverse complement strand
GTCTAAATCAAAACAAATATGAGGCATTACGTACACCATCGATCTGCTATTGATGGTAGTTAGCTTCTCGCGGTCAAAAAATGAACGGCGGTAAAAATAAAATGACGCATTCAGATCGTAGACAGGTGGTGCAGACTGCCTTGTAAGAAACTCGCCTTTCTTTACGAGCTGGTAATACCCGTCTCCAGATGGCTCCACCATATTAAAATAAGGGTTCCTGTGAGCTTTGTTTACTGAGAATAAATTGAGCGCATCTGGATCCTGCTGTATCATGTCAAAGGCCTGTTCCAGGTCTTCTACGGTACGAAGCGGAGACGTCACATCGAGATCCAGTATATATTCGAACCTGCTACCTGTTTTTACTTCTTCGAACCGCAACAAATCAAGTATTGCCTCGGTTTTGCCCGCCGAGTCTGTCGCAAAGACCGCTGGTCGCTGATAGTCCGTTGTTAATCCGAACCGGGCAGCTGTCTGGCGGATTACTTCATCATCGGTTGATATCGCAATGCGTGCGTCAACTTTCTGAGAGAAGCGCATGGCTGTGTCAATAGAGTAAGCGATTAAAGGCTTTCCGTTGATCGGAAGGATGTTTTTCCCGGGTATCCCTTTCGATCCGCCACGCGCACAAAGTGTGATAAGTAACATCAGAAAATAATATGTTTGAAGTCCTCTTGCGCCTTGTGATAGTCATTCATCCTTCCTATATCAAGCCAATAGCCCAGCAGCGGAAAATGAATCAGGCGTTTGCCCTCTGAAATTACTCGCTCCATAAGATCGGTTGCGTTATAAAATCCTTTGGGAGGGAGAAAAGAAAGCAGTTCTTTTTTGAACAGATAAATACCTGAATTAGCAAAATACGTATACCGGGGTTTCTCGCGCAGGGAGCAAACAACATCACCGCTTAATTCCATAATTGCATACGGCAGATCAACATGGTGAGCAACCGTGGCAACGGCCATATCAGCACCTGAACGCTGGAACTCGGCATAGAAATCCCCAAAGTCGATATTCGTTAGCAGATCCGAGTTCATCAGCAAGATCGAATCATGCGTGTAGGGTCCGCCCAATGACACCGAACCTATGGTACCCAGTGGCGTCGTTTCCCGGATATAATTAATGGAGATTCCTTTTTCAGCGCCGTCGCCGAAGCGTTCCTCAATTTGATTTCCGAGGTAGTTAATACTTATATAGATATCATGAACGCCAAAACTAATCAGGCGATCAATGTTATGTTCAATAATAGGTTTGCCATTTACCGGCAACAGTGGCTTAGGCGTATCTTTTGTGAGCGGTAATAGGCGCTCGCCCCTTCCACCAGCCATCAATATGGCACTCGCAGGTACAATGCCTTTGTAAAAGCTGAGATCCAGAATATCCACGATCTGCCCTGTAGCGTTTACAACAGGAAGTGTAGAGATGCCCCTTTTTCGGAAGTCTGCAAGTAACTCGGTGCTAATCACATTCTTGCTGATGCGTCTGCAGTTCTTGTTCATCACAGCCGTAACACTTTCCCTAACATCTGCATTGTTCAACAGTCCTCTTCTGATATCTCCATCGGTTACAGAGCCTTTGAGGACCTTTTGATTGTCTACAACAAAGAGCACATTGGACGCAATACCGATTTTGTTCAGTCGCTCCAGGGCCTGTTTAACAGTTATGCCGTCACTGACCAGATTCTGTTCCCAGTTTTTCATATCAGATCAAAGAAATGCTTTTTTACGGAATGGAGTTTGCCCGCTTTCCTGATTATCTCCAGGATTTTCTTTGCCGCCTCGCCCTTTCCATAGGGGCTATGAACCGTTCTGCACTTTTTTTCAAACGCAGGGGAAAGGGCTTTTCTTATGCCGGCGGTGATCGCCGGTGCGGAGGGCTTAACATCAATGACAGAACCGGGCCTTATCCTCCCTTTTTGCCTGTCGCCAATATTCACCGTAGGTTTTCCAAAATAAGGCACTTCGATGATTCCACTGGATGAATTGCCGATAACGGCCTTCACGAATTGGAGGGCAGACAGGTACCGGAGTTGACCCAGGCTGGGAAACGCGTAGGCCCTGCCAGGATGCGCCCGTACGAATTCCCGGATGCATTCAATAATCACCCGACCTCCCGCATCTGCATTGGGTAACGTAAATAGGAATTGGCAATCGCCGAAATCGTCGAGTGCTTTTAAGAGCGCTTTCATTTGCTGTTCGGCCGACTGGTGTTCCAGTGTTACCGGATGATAAGTCACCAGTAGTGTATTATCGCCCATCGCAAAAC
>JAGWTK010000625.1 GCA_028876035.1 Bacteroidota bacterium | reverse complement strand
GCGTGCCTCAGCGGTTTGGTTCAAATAACGGGCATCAAAATGAATCGTATCTTTTGTATAAATGCCGTTGACGAAGGTATAATAAGTAGTATCGATATAGGGCAGCCGGGTGGCTGTCCAGTTGCGGCTGGTCGTCCAGGCTGGCACGGTGTCGGCGCCCGGGTAATGGATTTCCGTTGTGTAATACGTAAGACTTCCATCATAGCGGGATTTTTGTACGGTAGAGTCGAACACAAGCCTGTTTGATGCGTCATACGAAAAAAATCGGCGCACTACCGTGTCAAAGGGTATTTTGGTCGTATCTACTTCGAAAACCTTGTCGGCAATAGTGGGAAAATTCTCCTGCTTTTGAGGCTGGTCACTGGTCTTGGAGCAGCTGGCAGCAATGAGCACGGACAGCACACTACAAATGAGGGCAAATTTTTTCATGATAAGGTTTATGGTTGTCCGAAAATAAGCGGAATGATTTGTTGGTCCAAGGGATTGACGCATTAAAATTGCATGGCGATGTAGCGCGCAATCAGGAGTGCGCTTTGCGAAAGCAAGTTGTAGCGAATTCTACGTGAAATGTAGTAAGATAGATGCTTCCCTGTAGCTGGAGTCAGTACGCTGCATTGTAGGTTCTGCTGGTTGAGGCCTTTTCAGCTGACATAGTCGCGAGGATTTGCGTATAGTGCTCCCGGAAATGCAACAAGCCTTCGCCCGTCACAGTCTTCGCTCAATCAATTGGCTGCAAGGAATAAATTTTTTCAAGCAGGATGCTGCCATGCTGCAGGCTTTGATCACGAATAATACAAGTCCGGGTATCGTTCTCCTGCCGGTCGGGCAATGCATGCACAAAGCAAGTGACCAGCAGCGGCATCCCTTTTTCGTCGATGACCGGGAACATGAGTTCTTCCAAAAAGTAGCGGCATTCACCAGTTTTAATGCGCGCCGCGATATCATACCTAACAGTCAATCGCCGGACCTGTTCCGACGGTAGACCAGCAATAAAGCGGAGTATATCGCCCATTACCTGCGCTTTGTACATTCTATCTGGTTCGGGCAAAAGACTCAGAATCCAGTCGAAACCTTTGTTGAATACTTCTTCACCGCTGTAACCCAGTACTTGTTCAGCAGTACTCGAAACAAATTTGTAACTGCCGCTGCTATTGTCGAATAGAAACAACATAGATGCCCCGGGCATATTGTCTTCTACGCCGTATCGCCTTTTCAGTTGCTCATTAACGATAATATCAAAGAGGGGTGGTTCAATCAGCCTGATCTTTTGCAAGTCTTCCAGTTCCCGCATCCAAACCAGGTAGTCGTTGTTGAGGTTGGCTTTCCGCCTTTGCGCTGAAATATTATTACTGTCTGCAATTTTTGTCATAACGGAGTACGGTAATGGAATTTTAGGATTAAGGTAGGATATATTCTAAAAAAACCAAATTTGTTTAGCAATGACTTGCATACTTGATTCATGTCAATTAGAAAGGAGCCGGGTGCGGCAGGCGGTGATCTATTTAACAATCATCCCGGCATTCAATGCGTTTTTCAGGAATTGTTACGCAAGGAAGGAGAGAGCAGTTTCCTGCTTTGAACGCTGCTCTTATGAGCCGTGCTTCCTGGCTTTCAAATAGTGTTCAAAGTTGAAAACCAGTGTAGCCAATACCGAATTGCTGCTTGTGCCGACGACATCTTTTATTCGACTCATTCCCAGGTTGTGGACATAGGCAATATCTGCAACAAGCGGAAGGAACTTCAGTGATATACCGGCGGTTTCGGAAGTCTCATCCAGGCCAAACCTGAATGCGAAATGCCGCTGCCACAAATTTTGTTCAAACCCAATATTCGGTTCAACGGCTGTAGTGGTGGCATTCCGGATCTTGTTTTGCGTTTTCCTCCAGTTCAGTCCTGCATCGAGGATGGCGCCTTTCCAGGCAACCAGGGAAGCGCCAAGGCGATACTCTTGCGAAGAAGCCCGACCTGTTGCGGTGCCGGAATTGTCAACCCTTACTTCTTTATCATTGTTCAAAATCGCTCTTAAGCCGAACAATATTTTTGCAGTAGCCTGGTAGCTGATGCCAAATCCACCCGAGGGAAGCCAGTTCGTATGGTAACTAACCGATTTGGAATTATCACTTGTACTCACTCCATCGAACTGGGATCGTTCATATGACAATAAGATTCCAGCAGCAAATTTTTTGCCGATGGGCATGGCCGACTTTACAAAGATTGCCTGGTTGTTGCCGTGCCCGGTTGTTTGAATCGCTGTATTTCC
>JAGWTK010000624.1 GCA_028876035.1 Bacteroidota bacterium | reverse complement strand
AATCCCAGGCGGGAGGTAACACCTGCACACCGTTTATCTGCTGCCTGGATGCCAGCATCAGGGCAGGACTTATATATTCATAACTCTTCCGGTTGAATCCTGTCAGCAGGTCGATGCTCAAAAAGCTGTGGTCATTGAAAAATATTTCCAGCGTAACCATGAATGAACGATTGGTTCGCTTGCATTTTTGTACACCCGGGTAATTCATGAGCCAATCGGTTGCTGCTTGTTGCGCGGCGGCAGTCAATAGGAGATCGATGTCGGACTCTTCCGAAAGTGAACGCAAAGATTTACCCGCACTCTTTAAAACCACATACTCACGGTCGTGCATAAACGCCAGGAAATCTTCGATGCATTGCTGCCTGCCCGAGAGCTTACTTTGTGGTGCCAGGATGTCCTGTATCAATGCCTGCCATGTATCGAACAACCAGTACGCTTCTTTGTGCAGCACCTCCTGTTTCAGGTAAACTTTGAGGTAATAGCTGGCATTTACCAGCAGGTAGAGCTGGTAGTATATGTTTGCATCGTTGGCACCGGCAGGTAACAATTCCTGGATAGCAGTTTCCTGCAACAATTTTTCCAACCTGAGCTGTATGTCCTGCGCGGGCATTTTTTCTGCAAATACGCTTCCCTGTATATTAAAATGAAAAAAATCAAACAGCAATGGCATATCGGGACGTCCGAGTTCCCAGTCATACACGAAGAGCTGATTATTCGCACAATAGCAGTTCCAGCGGGTAAAGTCGCCGTGTGCGTATGCAAATGCAACCCCGGGGTTTTGCTGCTGCAATTGCTGCAGTAAACTTTTAAGTTGAAGCAACAGTTCCTTCGCTACCGGCAATTTGTTCAATGCGGGTGCAGTGGCTGCTTCACGCAGGTTGGTTATTACACGGGCAAGAACGGGCAGTTCATTAAAGCTACTTTGTCCCTGCCCGCTACTGTACAGGGCGCCGAGGAAACGTGTATGTGCAGCCGACCAGGCGTTGTTTTTGTCGTGCTTATCCGGACAAATATTACTCACGCAAATCGTATTGCGGTTGATATCTTCTGTTTTTGGAATAGATCCGTTCAGCTGTGGATTTGATTCCAGTTTTTTCAGCATGGTAAACTCGTTGTGGATGTTGGCGGCCGACTGGCTATTCAATGCGATTTTAAAAAAATGGCTAAGGTATCCCCTGCCTGCGTCGGCGATAACGATTTTCCTGTTAGGCCCTGCGGTGCCGGCAAATACAGCATAGTTGCTTTTGAGTGTTGCGTTATTGGCGTTTACCAGGGAGGTCATGAACAGGGGCTGGTCTGCTCCATAAATATCAACCCGGCCATTGCTCAGCAATCGTGTAAGGCCCAGTGAAAATGCCATTTTGGTGACAATTTTATAAATGGATGCCTTCCAGTAATCGAAATTGTAAAACGCAAGGAACAAAGGCTGGCGGATATGGGCGGGGTACAACCATCGTACAGTACCAGATGGATTATTGATGTATTGAAGACTGGTTCGTTTCCTGTTTGGATAGGCATTGTTTTGGTCGAATTCCACGATGTATTCACAAGTCATTGCAGGCAGTGGATCACCCGATATATTGTAAACAACTTTTTTGCCGTCTGTTGCAGCTATCGCGGCGCTCAACGATTCAACCGTTGCGCATTGAACATAAGCAGTGGCTTCATCCACTACCAGCCGACCAGCCGGATCATACACAACAGCAGTAAGGCCGGTGCCGTCGATAAGCCGGTTGAAAACGACCAGTTCTGAACTGCTTACAATTTTGTTTGACATGGTACTGGATTTAAAAAAGGCGTTTTGACTTTTTAAGCAATGGTTGTTCAATCAGGTAGTAGCTGCCGCCCGCGATGCCCGTTGTTACTATGAAAACAAGCCCGAAAAACAATGGGAAATACGCAAGCGGTGAAAGTGTTGCCAGCTTGCTCTTCTGGAACAGGAACGACACGGCGTAGACAACAGGCATATGGTACATGTACAGGCCATAGGATATTTTCCCCATGAAATTGAGGAAGCGGTTCTCCAATGAAAATATCCTGTTTGGATTGGCTGCAACGTTTACGATTAGCCATCCGAAAAGCAATCCCATCGGCAAGGGGCTGATAGCATCGCCCAATGGTGATTTCATATAAAGACAGAGATACAGAACAATAAATATTGTGAGCACCCATTGGAAAGTTTTGCTGCTGAATACGGGCAATTGCAGCAGCCACTCTTTTTTTGACCAGAGCAGCCAGGCAAGGCCGGCGCCCAGTCCCATATAG
>JAGWTK010000623.1 GCA_028876035.1 Bacteroidota bacterium | reverse complement strand
CAAACCTGCGCCCAGGCCCATGCCGGCGTACTGGATAAAATCCCTTCTTTTCACGATGTAGTATTTAGAGAATAAAAGGGATGTACCCCGTGATACATCCCTTTTGAAATTATATGGCGTCGGATAGTGATGAGAATGTAAAGTCGCGGATCTTCAGTGGCGGCACCAGGTAGCTGCGGTACGATTCTACGCTGATGCTGCGTTCGGGCCGTCCCAGTGCTTCCACGTTGTTCAAGGCGATAATCGGACTTTCATTGAAACGGAAATTCTTAATCGGGTATTTGATTTGTCCGTTTTCAATATAAAAACTTCCGTCGCGGGTAAGTCCGGTCAGTAACAATGTTTGAGGATCCACCATGCGGATATACCAGAGACGCGATACCAATACCCCGCGCTCCGTGCTCTTTATCATGTCTTCCAGGCTCATGGTACCACCTTCCATGATAAAGTTGCTGCCACCGGGCACCGCAGGCTGGTTGGTCTTCTGTGCCCAGTAGCGTGAACGGGCGAGGTTTTTAACGACGCCTTTTTCAATCCAGTTGATGCGATCAAGCGGTTGTCCTTCGCGGTTCCAGGTTGAACCGGGTAATTCTTCGTTGAAAGGATCAGAGTAGATGGTTACTTTTTCATCCATCAGTTTCTCACCCATTCTGTTGCCACCGCCAGGCTTGCTCATAAAGCTCCGGCCTTCATCTGCACTGCGTGCGTCTAAACCGCGGAACATGTTTTCGAGGAAATAGGTAACAGCTACTGGTTCGAGGATCACCGTGTATTTACCCGGCTCGATGGCTTTTGCATTGGCAGAGCCATTTGCTTTTTGCGCGGCGATACGGGTGGCAGAAAGCGTATCTAATTTTTTTACATCGTTGAATCCACGTGCAGCATAGCCAGAGCCGGTGCCTGCTTCGTTGCGGGTGGTTACGGAGAAAGTAATATCGGTCCCTGTTTCGTAGGCGAACAGTCCTTTAGAATTCAGTATTGCGCTAAAGCTGGTGGTGTTTTCGATAAAGCCAGCTGCTTCCAGTTTGGCTTCTTTCGCAGCACCGATGCTTTTGGCAACGGCATCGGCCCTTGTTTCCGGTGTTACCGCAGCGGTGTCTTTGATGTATTGTTTTGATTCTTTAAAGGTTTCCGGACCTAGCAGTGGCATGTACTCGGGGTTTTCCGGTGCCAGTTGTGCGAGTTCTTCTGCGCGGCGCACTACTTTTTCCAGCGATGCATCGTCAAATTCGTTGATGGTAGCCGTGCCTGATTTTTTGCCGAAGGAAGCTGTAACGGCGAGGCTGGTGGACACTACTTCGCCTGAGGTAGACACGCTGTTACGGGCGTAGCGGATATTGCCGCCTTCGGAACCGGAGAGTGCCACTTCACATTCATCTGCTTTTGAAAAAGCCAGTACTTTTTTCAGCAGGGCCTGTGCTTCTTCTTTATTTAAAATTGCCATAGTTGTGAGGGTTAAATTTTTCTTGCTGTATTGATTACATTAATTCCATTAAAACGGGTGGTAGAACTGCCATGCGAAACGGCATTGGATTGCGCCGGCTGTCCCTTGCCATCGTTGAACGCTCCGCCCAGGCGGTAATCGCTTTCATCGGCAATGGCAGTGCAGGAATTCCAGAACTCCTGGGTATTCGCCTGGTAGGCCACATCGTTCAGCATGCCCACCACTTTCCCGTTTTTAATTTCGTAAAAGTTTTGTCCGCCAAACTGGAAATTGTATCGCTGCTGGTCGATGGAAAAGGAACCATCCCCTACGATGTAAATACCTTTCTCGGTGTTTTTAATCATGTCGTCAACCGATAGTTTGTCTTTACCCGGGCGGAGTGATACGTTGGGCATACGCTGGAATTGTACATCGCGCCAGCTTTGTGAATAGCAGCAACCCTGTGATTCTTTCAACCCCAGCACATGCGCCTGGTCGCGGATGGCCTGGAAGTTTACGAGTACACCATCTTTTATTATATCCCATTCTTTACACTTCACGCCTTCATCGTCCCATCCGACGGCGCCCAGTGAACCCGGCTGGAGTTTGTCGGCCACGATGTTGACCAGTTTACTGCCAAAGTGGAAATTGTTGGAACGAAGTTTATCAAGTGTGAGGAAGCTGGTACCGGCGTAGTTGGCTTCGTAACCAAGGACGCGATCCAATTCGGTAGGGTGGGCAACCGATTCATGAATCGTTAGCCACAGATGGGAAGGATCAAGAATGAGATCATACTTACCCGGTTCAACCGATTTTGATTTTAGTTTTTGATCAACGTCGGCGG
>JAGWTK010000090.1 GCA_028876035.1 Bacteroidota bacterium | reverse complement strand
CTCGCCGGAACAAGACTGCCCAGTGGAATGCTGAACGAGGGAATCTTTGGAAATGCAATCGCAGGTACTTTGCCCGGATACTGACCATGGTGGTGATCAACAGGGTAATCACCTACCGCAATGCCGGTCCGGTAAAGCGCATAGGCGTAAGGGTTAGCCACTTCATTGATGGTTAAACCCGTTATCCCCTTTAATCGCCTTCCTTCACGATTATAGGGAATAAGGGCCATGCCGGCGTCGAGTTCGTCATCGGCCAGGCCGATATTTTTACATCCCAGTGTCGTTTGAATAAAATAGATAAAGCCAAGGGTTTGATTTTTGGCTGCCTCGTATCGTACGGCGCGTACGGAATCATTGGCCTCTGCTACATTCAGGTAGCTGTCGTTCCCATGCGCGGGCCAGTTGAGCATAAATTTATTATTGGGCAGTTTCGCATAGTCAAGCATCTTCTGCGCCGTCACAGGATAGGCTTTTCCATTGCAGGGCGCATCAGTGCAGGAGCAGAAATACCGCTCCGCCTGGTAGCCTGCCGGCATGGGAATCGTTTTATCGGCGCCCTTACCATAGTCTTTCAGAATAGCGGTCCAGGTAAGATCCTGTATGATATCGTTCTTCCCCGGCGCTTGTGCTTCGCGGGTTTCTTTCGGATCATCCATGCCCAGTCGATAGGCGGCGCCGGCCTTTGCCAATACATCACCCAATTCAGTGGCATCAATGGTAATGCTGGCATGGATCGTAATTCTCTTCCCGGTTGAATCCATAAAAACGGCACCCGTAACGCGGTTGGCATTTTTGATCACATGTATAAAATGATAACCGAATAGTACCTGCAAATGCTTCTCTTTCGCGGCCCAGGATTTGAAAATGCTGTCGCCCACATGTGGCTCAAAACAGGTTTCGCTTACCCATCCAGTCGCCAGGTTGGTAGTGTGATAGTGCTGGTACAAGGCTTGCCTGAATTCCTCCCAGATACCGCTCTTCAGCAGGTGGTTCCCGTCTGTACAACTTACACCGGCAGCAGTAAGCATTCCGCCCATCATGCGGGTGGGTTCGGTAATAATGGTTCGAACACCCATCCTTGCACATTGTATGCCCGCAGCCGTACCACCTGTGCCCGCGCCAATCACCAATACATCGGTTGATACTTCCTGTGCAGTGGCGAATAAGGGAAGGCTTGCTGCGATGACGAACAGAAATCGTAATAAGTACATAAACAAAGTTGGGTCTGCTGTTGATGAATGTAACGAACAAATACGCATGCTGTACCACTCATCCTAAAAATAAAAAAGCCCTGACAGGCAGAGCTTTTTTTATTCGATGCAGTATCTTTCTTAGAACGGTAAGTCGTCGATGGGTTCGGATACGGTATTCGCATTATTGTTGCTCATCGGGACTGCATTGCTGGTATAGCCACCGCCACCTTGTGGTGCGCCACCACTGTCACCGCGATTGCCCAGCAGTTGCACGCTGGATACGCGTAAGGAAAGGGATGCTGCAGTAGTGCCGTCGCTCTTTGTATAGGTTCTTACTTCGGGGCTGCCTTCTACATACACCTGCGTGCCCTTGCGCAGATACGGAGCGATGGCAGTGCGATCCGTCCAGTATGCACATTCTACCCAAATCGTTTTGTCTTTTTGGTTGCCTTGTGCGTCCCGGTATTTTTCGGTGTGCGCGACATTGAAATTGATTACATTTTTTCCGTTGACTGTGTTGGTTACACAGTCTTTGCCGAGGTTTCCAATGGCTTGTAACTTAATCATACTCTTAAAAATTTAGCTGCGTACTTAAATAATTTGAACGGGCAATTTACATTTTCCATTATGGAATCCAAAAATGGTTTAGCCACAGGGCCCTGGCACTATCCGCACAATCCGGTTCCGCGTTTTCCGTTATTTTTGTTGAAAGCCTGGACTTAAACCATTCATTTTGATACCCAAAGGAAAGTTAATTGCAATTGGAGGGGCGGAAGACAAAGGAACTGATCTTGAAGTGGGATCTGTATACCGCAATAACCTTAATTTTTTTGAGCTGGGAATTTTGCGCCGCATCATGCAGGAGGCCGGCGGACCTGCCGCCCGCATCGAAGTGGTCACTACTGCTTCTACCATTCCACATGAAGTGGCCGACAATTACCTCAATGCATTTGGAAAAATAGGCTGCACCAATATTGGCGTGTTGAATATCCGCAACCGTGAGGATGCCGTCAAAGAAGAATACCTCGAACGAATCAGCGCCTGCAAATGCGTTATGTTCAGCGGCGGAAACCAGATGCGGCTGAGTGCCATTTTTGGGGGTACCAGATTTCTGAAAATACTGCAGGAACGTTATCGCGGCGACAATTTTATTATTGCCGGAACAAGCGCGGGTGCCATGGCCATGAGCAGCACGATGATTTATGAAGGCAATGCTACGCGCGCGCACCTGAAGGGGGAAACAAAAATTACAACGGGTCTCGGGTTGATTGATACGGTTATCATCGATAGCCATTTTGAGAAACGAGGCAGATTTGGCAGGCTGGCACAGGCAGTAGCCGGTAATCCTTCCTGTATTGGCATCGGTCTTGGTGAGGATACGGGCATGCTGGTTACGGAAGGCAATAAAATGGAGGCAATTGGCAGCGGACTCGTCATTATAATCGACGGACACGATATCCGTTATTCCAATATTGCCGATATCCCCGAAGGCAATCCCATCAGTGTTGAGAATATCATCGTCCATTTTTGTGAGAAAGGAAATGGCTACCTGATCAACGACCGGAAGTTTCTGCAGGAAGCGAGTGAAGGAGCGGTAATCCGGAAACAGGTGGATGTGGAATAATGTGTAAATGTGTAAATGTGAAAATGTGGAAGTGTGTAAATGTGGAAGAGGCAAATGCGCGCATTGAAAATGGAGTAGAAAGTTGTACGGTTTTCCACACGCGCGGCTGGAGTTAAAGGGGCAATGGCAGGTGGCCTGAGGAAAGAGGCCGAGGGTAACAAAGCCAGCGACCGTCTTGGTACTTTGTACTTGGTACTATGTACTTTACTACCTTCGCAAAAATTCCTGTCATGTCCGACCAGCAAGCGCCCAATCAACAGCTCAACATAGAGATTTCAGAAGAGATTTCAGAAGGTACCTATTCAAACCTCGTCATCATTACTCATTCCCATGCCGAGTTCATCGTAGATTTTGTAAACGTCATGCCGGGTACACCCAAGAGCAAGGTAAAAAGCCGCATTATTTTAACACCGCAGCACGCCAAGCGTTTCCTGAAAGCACTCGACGACAATATCCACCGTTTCGAAGAAGCGCATGGTGCCATCAAAGACCAGGAAGTGGTGGAATTTCCGTTGAATTTTGGAGGACCGACGGCGCAGGCTTGATAGTCCTTAGTCCCTAGTCCTTAGTCCCTAGTCTTTAGTCAATAGTTTTTAGTCGGTGGTTCCTGGTTTTTTGTAAACGGTAAGAGCTGTTCGTTATTGGACGTCTGCTTACTTGATCATCCTCCATTCGTGGTCAAATCGTTTTTACGGCTGGATCATTTTTACAGTTATTGTAAGAATGCTTCAGGGTTTACTATCATGTATGAGATGAGTTTTGCGATTTCAATCTGAATTTTTATTAGCACATCAAATACCACGGGCGGCAAGTATCCGCAATCTTTCGAAAATTGTAGCCACACCTGGGTTTCTGCATTCTCGGCCAGTGCATCGTGTAACTTACTTTTGAAGTGAGCAGAATAGCTTCTGCGCTGGTATGCCTCTGCAAGATTTGCGCATACAGATCGCGATGATCGCCTGATTTGATCCGTTAAAGAATAGCGTTCTTCTTTTGGGAATGTCTTTGTTGCTTCAAAAATTGCCATTGCCAATTCATAGGATTTCTTAAAGCCAATTAAATTCTGATAATTTCCCATCTCATCTTCTTTTTATTGTTCTAAGGATTATTGTCTCCGATCCAAAGTCGCTTTACTAAGGATTAAAGACTATGGACTAAGGACTAGGGACTATGGACTAAGGACTAAGGACTAGGGACTAGGGACTAACGACTATCGACTAAAGCAGCCCTTCGTCTGCAAAACTGAAAAACCCTTCATTGCTTACAATGATGTGGTCGAGCACACGGATATCCAGGTAGCGGGCCGCTTCGCGGATTTTGGTGGTGAGTTCTTCGTCGGCCCGGCTTGGCCGCAGGTTACCCGAAGGATGGTTGTGGCACAGGACGATGCTCACGGCTTCTTCCTGCAAGGCCTTTTTCAGGATGATGCGGGGGTCTGCAACCGTGCCGGTTATACCACCTTCACTGACAATTTCAAAATGATTGATCTTATTGGCCCGGTTGAGAAAGGCTACCGCAAAAACTTCATGGCGGTAATCGGCCAGCAGGCTCTGGAGATAGAGGGCCATATCACTGCTGCTGCTTACCCGGGTTTTTTCCAGGTATCCGGCGGCCTGCCGTCTTCTCCCCAGTTCAAGGGCTGCCAGGATATAGATCGCCTTGGCAGGACCGATTCCTTTGATGCTGGTCAGGTCTTCAATCGATAACCTGCCCAGTTCATTCAGGTTGTTTTTGCTAAGCACCAATACTTCACGCGCCAGTTCCAGGGCGGTGGCCTGCTGACTGCCGGTATTGATAAGAATCGCCAGCAACTCAGAGTCGCTCAGCGCTCTGGGGTTTTTACGAAGTAGTTTTTCTCTCGGGCGGTCGTCTTCGGCCCATTGCTTAATTGAGTGTTTACGCGCTTGCATTTTGACTAAAATCAATCTATTTTTAGGGAGTAATAATTTAACAAAATGGTATAATAATTGGTGCCATTAAGCGTTATTACGCATCCAAGTATCCTTTTTGAAAACACAATCCTATTTTATGAAACGCAGTTCTACTTTCAACAACCTGGGAGGCCTTCAATCCTTGTTTTTTTGCGCAGGTATTTATGCGGTTTCCCTCTTTTTCTCCATTTTCATCTGCTCAGCCGTTTTCTACGCATTTAATCCCAGGAAGAGCAATCCTGCTTCTCAGTCTGTTAGCCAGGTAACGCCGGCTGCAGAGAAAGTCATGTTTGCTTCGGTGGGTAAATAACTTCAATGCGCTGTTTTTTTCTGACCGGCCAATACCCGGAGGGTTTTTTATTTCTCTGATGAAGCCTTTATCTTCGCCGCACCAAAGCACCTCATATGCACAGTTCGGTAAAGATTTTTTCGGGAACCGGTTCACAGTACCTGGCTGAAAAAATCGCCCAGCGCTACGGCGTTTCTCTTGGGAAATGCATCACGCAAAAATTCAGCGACGGCGAGTTTCAACCCGTATTCCAGGAAAGCATCAGGGGTGATATGGTTTTCCTCGTGCAGAGCACCTTCTCTCCATCTGACAACATCATGGAATTGCTGCTGATGATCGATGCCGTGCGGCGCGCCTCAGCGTATAAAGTGGTAGCGGTGATACCCTATTACGGATACGCCCGTCAGGATAGAAAGGATAAACCCCGGGTAGCCATCGGTTCCAAGCTGATTGCCAATATGATAGTGGCCGCGGGTGCTGACCGTGTGATTACCATGGACCTGCATGCGCCCCAAATCCAGGGCTATTTCGATATCCCCGTTGACCACCTCGACAGCTCTGCAATTTTTATCCCTTACATAGAGAATCTGAAGCTGGAAAACCTTACCTTTGCGGCCCCCGACGTGGGCAGTGCCAACCGCATTCGCGAGATCGCCAGTTATTTCAATGCTGAAATGGTGATTTGCGATAAGCACCGCAAACGCGCCAATGAAATTGCGAGCATGGTAGTGATTGGAGAAGTAGAAGGGAGGGACGTAGTTCTTATCGATGATATTTGTGATACCGGCGGAACATTGGCAAAAAGTGCCGGACTGCTGAAGGAGAAGGGAGCGAGAAGTGTACGTGCACTGTGTACGCACCCCGTTTTGAGTGGTAACGCGTATGCGAATATCAACAACAGTGTGCTGGAAGAACTGGTGGTATGTGATACCATTCCGCTGAAACAGCAAACACCAAAAATAAAAGTGCTGAGTGTAGCCGACTTGTTCGCCGTAGCCATCCGGAATGCCTACGAAAATAAGAGCATCACAAGTCTGTTCATTCATTCACAGCTCAGGAATAAATAAAGTTCCTGATTACATAGTCAACAAAAACACAGTATAAACAATGAAATCAGTTACAATCGAAGGACAACTGAGGACCGAAACCGGAAAGAAAGCCACCCGGCAACTTCGCTCTCAGTCACTCGTGCCCGGTGTAATCTACGGTGGCAAAGAAGAGATCGCCTTTACTGCTCCGGCCGCTGCATTCAAACCCCTGGTGTATACCAGCGCATTCCAGCTTGCTGAAGTAAAAATTGACGGCAAAACCTACAAGACAATCCTGAAAGATCTGCAGTTTGATAAGGTAACCGATGTGCTCACGCACGTTGACCTGATGGAGCTGGTAGAAGATAAAAAAGCGATTGCTACCATTCCGCTGAAATTCACTGGTAGTTCAAAAGGTGTAAAAGACGGCGGTAAGCTCATCGTTAAGATGAAATCGCTGAAGGTAAAAACCCTCCCGAAATACCTCAAAGAAAATATTGAAGTAGATCTTACCAATCTTGAACTGAATGGTAATATCCGGGTAGAAGACGTGAAAGTGGATAACTATGAAATTTTGAATTCTCCCCGTATTCCGCTGGCTTCTGTAGTAACTACCCGTCAGCTCCGCCAGGAAGAAGCTGCTGCTCCGGCCGCTGGTGCCGCTGCGCCCGCTGCTGCGAAAGCCGCTCCTGCAAAAGCTGCGAAGTAATCCATCGCCGGAAGATGGTAAAACATATTGTAAGTCCTGCTACCCGCAGGACTTTTTTATTTTCGCGCTATGAATAATTACCTGATTGTTGGACTGGGAAATCCGGGGACTGAATACGCAGGCACCCGACATAATATTGGGTTTGATGTAGTGGATGCATTTGCGGCCAAACATGGATTCGGTTTTAGAACGGAACGCCTGGGTGAGATAGCTACCGGGAAACTGAAGGGGCGTAGCGTCATCTGCCTGAAACCAGGTACCTACATGAACCTGAGCGGAAAAGCGATTAAGTATTGGCGTGATAAGGAGCAAATTCAAAATGGAAATATCCTGGTAATTCTGGATGAGCTCGCACTGCCGGCGGAAAAATTGCGTTTACGTATGTCTGGTAGTAGCGGCGGACACAATGGTTTGAAAAGTATTGAAGAGACGTTGGAGACAACAGAATACCCACGTTTACGTTTTGGCATCGGTAACCAGTATCCTAAAGGAATGCAGGTAGAGTATGTGTTGGGAAGATGGACAGAAACCGAAATTCCCCTGATCAAAAAGAAGGTAATAGTAGCGACAGAATTGATCGAAACCTATATTTTTCAAGGCATTGCCGCAGCGATGAACCAATACAACAAATTATCTATTACTTTATGAATTGTTCGCCTGAATCGTTATTTTCGCGGAAACATGGCACACAACAGCCTCAGTTTTAATATTCAATATGCCTTTTTAAAGCCAGGCTTTTTCAAGCCGCCACCTAACTTGATTGTTTAAACAACCAAATCCTTTATTGAATATGAAAATATTCTGTGTAGGCCGTAACTATGTAGCTCATGCCCGGGAACTGGGCAACGATGTTCCGGATGAGCCCGTTATATTCATGAAGCCCAAGAGTGCCTTACTGCAGGCCCATACGCCGTTTTACTACCCCGAATTTACCAACGAACTCCACTACGAATGCGAACTGGTTTTGCGTATTTCCAAGAACGGTAAATACATCCAGGATCGTTTTGCCAGCAAATATTACGATGCCGTAACCGTAGGTATTGATTTTACTGCGCGCGATATTCAAAATGAGCTCAAGGCGAAAGGACTACCCTGGGAAAAGGCTAAAAGCTGGGATAACTCCGCAGTTATTGGCAAATGGCTCAACCTGGCCGACATAAAAAATAAAAAGGACATTGCTTTCGGCTTGTACAAAAACAAGGAAGTGGTGCAGCAGGGCAACTCATCCATGATGCTGCATAATTTTGATAAAATTGTTTCTTATATCTCCAATTATTTCTCTGTAAATATCGGCGACCTGGTATTTACCGGTACCCCCGAAGGTGTGGGTGAATGCGTGGTAGGTGATGAACTGGAAGGATTCATTGGCAGCGAAAACCTTTTCGCCGTCGAGATTAAATAGTCTTCTTTGCCAACTTTTTTCCAAACCATCCCGCCGGGTGGTTTTTTTATTGCCTGGTAAACTAACAGCTAAGGACAACCGAAGATGACCATCTTCCGGCGTCACAACACCGTTTTGCAGGTTAACATTCCGCCCGGCATTATTTTAGCGCGTTTGTACCAATCGTGTAACATTTCAGCAAATAATGATGTCTATACAAATGACTCCGCCCCGTAACCGGCCTGTTTTTTTAAATAATCTAGTTATTCGCGTTCAACAACTTTTTGGCCCGCAGGTGTAGATTTAAGTTTTTTCTGCGGCGCCAATAAAGCACTTTAACTGCGAATTAATTCGTAGAAATGATGGTTATGAAAAATAAGATGCTGAAGCGCTCGCATTTGTCGGAAAAGACCTGCAGGGATATCATCCAGCTTTTCTGCGACGATTTAACGGCCACGCAAATAGCGGCCATCACCGGCGTAAGCCGTGTGACAATCAACAATTACCTGAAATTAATCCGCACGCACATTGCCCGGCACTGTGAGGATCTCCGGTCTGCCAGGGTGGGGACCACAGGCTCGGGCCGGCGCACTTTGTTCTCCGTAAAAGAAGATGGGGGCATCCAGCCGGCTTTTTATGGATTTTATGTGGAGAACGAAAGCCTGTATACGGATGAACTCGCTGATTTGAGCCGGCAGGAGATCCGCGAATTTCAACAGGCAGCCTGGCTTCCCTCGGGTGAAGGGCCCTTGCACCGCTATGCGGCGATTGCCGATTTCAATGACTGGCGCCTCTACCGCCGCGATACGGTTCCTGGACGGCAGCCGCAGGATGGCATCACCATTTTCTGGGGTAATACGCGCAACCGCTTGCTGAAATTCCGCGGCATGAATAAAAATACACTCTACCTGCACGTAAAAGAGTCGGAATTCCGTTATAACTACCGTGCAGAAGATATCAACCAGCTTCTGCTCAACATCATTTACCAATACCCCCTGCACCTTTCCAAAAGGGTATAAGTCGGGCCGTTCTTATAAATGCATTGTCCCGGCTTCTGCTGCCGGCCGGGAACTCATTTCCAAGGCAGTAGTTGAAGTTTTCTCATGTTGTTACGCGGGTGGTTTCTACTACCCGCTCTTTTTTTCTATTTGCCTTTTTCTCCTGTTTTCCATAGTTTTGCCACCCATTTGGCGAGGTAGCTCAGTTGGTTAGAGCGCAGGATTCATAACCCTGAGGTGATGGGTTCAATTCCCATCCTCGCTACGAAGGTCTCCGGTTGGAGGCCTTTTTTATTCACAGCAGAGTTGGTTAGAGCGTCCCGATTGATAATCGGGAAGCTGATGGGTTCAATTCCCATCCTCGCTACAAAAAAAGGCTTTCTGGTTTTCAGAAAGCCTTTTTTGATTCTTGTAGCCTTTGACCCGTTTCGTCGAATGATATGTTGTTTTGTCGCCTGCCTACCTCACCCAAACCGCACCAACACCGGCCTCCCAAAGTTGCTTGTTTAATGCAGGAATCACTTTGTTTTTCAGGTCAAGTCCTCTTGCTTTTAAGGCCTCCCATATCGGCGTGTATTCTTTTAATAAGTCAAGCACCGGTTGATTTACCCTGGGGATTTCACTCTCGGTTTGATTGACCATAAACATATAGTTGGCGGTAAATTTATTCGGGAAATTTTCAACATCGTCATAAGCCTTTGACTTGCGCTGGATCATATCCTCATCCCAGGCATTTAATAATTTGACAACTGAATCGGCTTTCATTTTTACAGCACTGTACTTTGTTTCCGACGGTAAGTTTTTAATGACGTTTTCCAGTTGATTTTTACTTTCGTATAGATCATTAATCATCGTGTGCATGGTAGTTACTTCGCCTTCCATTTGCTTCATCAGGGCATCATATTCCTTATATTCCTTTTCGCTCACATTGTATAATGGGTTCGCTGCAATCTCAGCCGTGGTGGTACTTGTTTGATTACCCGCCCGCACCGTTATCGTATACGTTCCCGGAATGGCTTTGTGGCCCCTGAAACTACTTTCAATGAATACATTCGGAATAGTGGGTATGCCAGGGTATCGCATATCCCATACAAAACGGTTTAATCCTTTCCTGGCTGACAGTTTTGGGTCGGGTGGATTCTGGCGTCCTCCCTTACTGGAATCGGTGACGGAACTAAATTTCCGGACGATACTTCCGGTCGCATCTTTTATTTCCAGGGTGACCGCTTCGTTCTCTTTCAAGGCAGGAAGCTGATAGTAAACAACAACACCAGTAGCCGGGTTAACACCTTCAAACAATTTACTTCCTTTAAATTCATCATCATTTCGATCCAATTCACTGTATCCATTTGCTACATACGCGCGGGTGGGTTGATATACAATTACAGTGCTGGTATCTTTTTTGTATTGCCTGAATAAACCTAAATCATCTAAAATCCAAAATGATCTACCCGATGTACTGGCAATTAAATTGTCCTGGTGAATGCGTAAATCTGTGATGGGTGTTTTGGGTAAATTTAATTGAAAAGGCATCCAGTTTTTCCCGCCGTTACGTGACATATAAATCCCAAACTCGGTACCTGCAAATAGCAAGTCTTTTACTTTAGTGTCTTCTCTTATCACCCTGGTAAATGCGTTGGGAGCAATACCGTTATTGATTTTTGTCCAGGTTTTTCCATAATCTGTTGTTTTGTATAAGCCCGGTGCATGGTCGTCAAACTTATATCTTGTGGTTGCAATGTAGGCTGTTGCATTATCAAACGTCGATACTTCAATGGAATTGATCAGGCACTCCGGAAGACCTGCGGGGGTTACGTTTTTCCATGTTTTGCCATCATCCCGCGTTAGTTGTACAAAACCATCATCACTGCCGGTATAGATTACGCCTTTTTCATTGGGTGATTCCATGATATAACTTAAGGTGCCATAGTTTTCAGCGCCCACGGCTTCATTGGTATACGGTCCGCCTGGCTTTCCCTGTTTTGATTTCTCATTCCGGGTTAAATCCGGTGAAGCCTCAGTCCAGGTTCTGCCCGTGTCGGTCGTACGTAACAGCACCTGGCTTCCATGGTAAAAAGTATGGGGCTCATGCTTACTCCAGATAATAGGAGCGTTCCAGTTAAACCTGTATTTGTCGTCCTTCGCATCCTTCCCCAGGTATTGGATGGGCGCTGCCATAATCTGTGTGCTTCCGGTCGACTTGCTATCAAGAACTTCAATGGTGCCCTGGTAGCTTCCTCCTAAAACATATCTTGGATTGTTTGGGTCAAATGCCAAAAATGCACTTTCGCCACCGGCTGATGCACTCCAATTGGTTGTATTAATACCACCACGGAATGATCGGCTTGCAATCTTTACGGAACTATTATCCTGCTGACCT
>JAGWTK010000622.1 GCA_028876035.1 Bacteroidota bacterium | reverse complement strand
ATGGCTACCGGCAACTGGTAACCGCTCATCTGGAAATTGCGTGGGTCAAAAGCGGGATATACATCAATCAACTTCACGATCCAGTCGGCATCTGTACCGGTTGTACCCGCAAAAAGATGTGCCGTAATTTTTCCGGTAACCGTGAGGTCTTCCTGCAGGCTATCCATGGTAAAACTCAAAACATCGGGCCGTGTATATACAAAGCGCTGGTCTTCTACCTGCCAGGGGCGCCACCTGCTTCCGCGTCCATAAGTGGCTTCTATAGGCAGTGTTCGATAGGGAACGGGATTGCCGGGGTCACTGGTGAAACTGATACTACCATTGCCGGTTGGCTTCTCAAATGATGCTTTATTACCGGCCTGCGCAAACAACTTTTTCGGCGTGGCTTCCACTGGCGGCCAGCTGCTATACGTCTTCCATTGGTTGCTGCCGGTTTGAAAACAATACGCTTCTTCAAACTTTCCATCGCCCTTGTCCTTTAGCCAGTAGTCGAACCATCTTTTTTGCAAATCACGAAACCATTCGCCGGTCCTGCTGCCAAAGGAAATCTTGCCCAGGCTGTCGGCTTTTGCGCCCGACCATTGCCCGTGATTCCAGGGACCGAGCACGATATGGTTCTTGTGCAGGCTGTCGCGTTTTTCCATTTGGCCATACATTAACTGTGGACCGTTGATGTCTTCCTGGTCGTAGTAACCTCCCACGTGCAATTGCGGAATTTCTGCAGACTGAACATAGCTAAGCGGAGAGTTGCTTTGCCAGAAAGCGTCGTAATTGGGGTGCAGTACGAAATTGTTCCAGGTAGGCACTTTGCCATGGAAGTATTTTTCATTGACGTTCCTTAGCGAGCCGAGCTGCCGGTACCAGTCAAATAAGTCGTATTGCGGAAACGGGAAATCACTGTCGGTCGTTTTATCATACTCCACTTCATACGTATACTCCATTCCATAGCTAAGGCGAAATGCACCGTTGTGATGGAAATCGTCGCCCAGGAACAGGTCACCCATACAAGCCTGTTCGGAGGATGCCTTCAGTGCGGGATGCGGGTCAACCGCGCCCACCAGTGCCAGCCATCCCGGGTACGAAACCCCGTAGATGCCTGCTTTGCCATTGTTGTTGCGCACATTCTTTATCAACCAGTCGACCGTATCCCAGGTATCCGTGCTCTCGTCTATTGCACCTTTTTTTACCAGGTGTACAATGGGCTGATGTATTTGCATCGTGCCTTCACTCTTGTATTTGCCGCGTATATCCTGGAACACGAAAATGTAACCCTCTTTCGCCATGCTGGCAACGGATGTCCAGTTCTTCAGACTAACGGACGTATCGGTGGGAATCGGAATATCCGCGCCGTAGGGTGTGCGCTCTATAAGTATCGGTAATGCCGTGGTTGCATTAACGGGCTCGATGATAACGGTGAATAATTTAACCCCGTCGCGCATCGGCACCATGGCAGTTATCTTATGGTAGCGCAGTTCATCGGCTTGGGCGTTCAACTGTAAACTGCAAATGATCAGCGCCAGCGCCCAGGTAAAGATTTTCATGGTTGTATGATTGAATACTTACTAAGTTACTGAAACCGGGTACTTTTTTTCAAATAACATCAGCACAGGCTTACCCGGCGCTTCTGAAATCATGCGCCGGAATACCATCCCCAGCTTTTCCAATAAGCGGATGCTGCGGGCATTTTCCGGCAGCGTGATAGCCCATACGCAGGAAAGGGAAAGAGTTTGTTGTTCGAAGCCGAGAATCGCTGCTGCTGCTTCCTGCGCATAACCATAACCGGTATATTCTGGTAAGAAGGCAAATCCAATGTCGGGATAGTCGAAATGCGGGCGTTTCAGCAATCCGCAAATACCCATCGGCAGGCCGTCTTCCTTTCCCGACACACGGTATAGCCCATGCCCGAATTGATCATAACTCGCCAGTGGCCCGTTGGTAATATACGCTTCGGCGGTAGACAAGTCCCTCACGCCTCTGTCGCCAATGTATTGCAACCAACCTGCTGTATTGGTCAGCGCCAAAATAAAAGCAGCATCCGGTAAACTCAGTCGTTTAATTTGCAGCCGTTGAGTTTCGATCAGAACCATCAGGAGGCGTTTAGGGGTTGTTCTAAAGATACGTATTAGTCTTTAGTAGGGAGTCCAGCGTCTTTAGTCTGTCAGTCTGAATTTTGTGTGCGGTGCTTCGTTGGGAAATGTTCATAGTGTATGGTTTATTGTTCTTGGTTCATTCATCGCAATTTGCTATTCCCGCATTTGAACGGCTATCCCCG
>JAGWTK010000621.1 GCA_028876035.1 Bacteroidota bacterium | reverse complement strand
AGTTTAGACAAAGGCGCCAATGCCTGGTATTCGCCCTATCTTTTCCCCGGCAGCAAAGCAGGTAAGCCTAGGTTCAGTTATGTGTATCCCAAGCCCGATAACATTGTGCCAGCGCAACAGAATTATCTTAAGTCATACGTAGATTCTTTCGAAACTGCCTTGTACGGCAGCAACTACCAGGATGTGGCAAGAGGGGTGCGGCGGTTTGCGGATTTGTCATCTTTCACTGACATGTTTATCGTAAATGAAGTGAGCCGGAATGTAGATGGCTATCGGCTTAGTACGTATCTGTATAAAGATCGGAACAGCCGTGATTCGCGCATCCATGCCGGACCTGTTTGGGATTATGATCTCAGTTTTCGCAATGCGAATTACTGCGACGGTAGTTTAACCAGCGGCTGGGCCTGGGATTTCAATTCTGTTTGTCCGGGCGACGATTGGGTAGTCCCTTTCTGGTGGAACAAACTGATGACTGATACGGCCTTTACCGCCGGCCTGCGTTGTCGATGGAAGACCCTAAGGGCAACGAGTTTAAGTGAAGCAAGGTTGTCTTTCCTAATCGATTCAATTGCGGCGCTCACGGCAGAAGCCCGCACCCGTCACTACCAGAAATGGCCAACCCTGGGTGTATACATCTGGCCCAATCCACAGCCGATTCCGCAGAGTTATGCGGGCGAAATGGCGGCCTTGAAAGCATGGATACATGACCGGCTAACGTGGATAGATGCCAACCTGCCGAACAACGGCGCCTGTTACGATTATCCCGCCGACAAACCCGGAAATATCATTGTTGAATTGTATCCGAACCCCGTCAATGCCGCTACAGCAGTGCAGGTACAGTCGCGGTTCAACCAGCAGGCCACCCTGCGGGTAATCGATGCGATGGGCCGTGAAATCCTGCACAGCAGGTACGCGCTTTCAATTGGTAGGAACCGCATCCCGATTAACGCTACTGGCTGGGCAGCCGGCGTATATTTTGTACACCTGCAAACAGACAATGGCGACCGGGTGATAAAGTCGATACTGCGGCCCTAATCAGCGTTTGCACAGTATATTTGCAGAATGCACAAGTTGAGCATGGAGGAGTTGAACCGGAAAACGGTCAGCGAATTCAGGGAATCTGCCAAAACCCCCGTCATCGCCATCCTGGAGAATGTCCGGAGTGCCTATAATGTAGGCAGCGTCTTGCGGACGGCGGACGCTTTCCTGCTCGAAGCAGTGTATACGACCGGCTATACTGCTCATCCACCCCACAAACAAATTGCAAAGACCGCCCTTGGTGCCGATGAAACAGTACAGTCGCAGCATTTTGTAAATGCAGCAGAAGCCATTGATGCCGTTAAACAGAGGGGGTATAAGGTATTTGCGGTGGAGCAGGCACGGAACAGTATTTTGCTGCAGGAGCTAACTGTGGACAAGGAAGAAAAAGTTGCGGTTGTTTTTGGAAACGAAGTGAGCGGGGTAGAACAGGCAACGATACTCTTGTGCGATGGTTGTATTGAGATTCCGCAACTGGGTATGAAGCATTCGCTCAATATTGCCGTGGCGGCAGGTGTGGTGTTGTGGGAACTGGCAAAGCCCTTTATTGCGGCAGGTGACTAATCATTCGTCTTGCCGGATTTGATTAAATAAAAAAATAGTTGTGTCTGTTGTAAAGAACTATCTCAGCCTGGTAAAATTTTCTCATACCATTTTCGCCATGCCCTTTGCGATGATTGGGTTCACGCTTGGCTATTTTACGCTGTCGCGATCCGGCGTATTGGCTGGCCAGGAAGCAGGGCGGCTTGCACTGCTTTTTTTATTGGTGGTTATGTGTATGGTTTTTGCAAGAAGTGCTGCCATGGCATTCAACCGCTACCTCGATCGCCATTTCGATGCAAAAAATCCGCGCACGGCCATACGGGAAATTCCAAGAGGGATTATATCACCGGAGCGGGCGCTTCGCTTTGTTATTGTCAATTGCGTTGCGTTTGTGGTTTGTACCTGGTTTATCAACCGGCTTTGTTTTTTCCTGTCGCCCCTGGCCCTGCTGGTGGTATTGGGCTATAGTTATACCAAACGATTCACGGCACTTTGTCACCTCGTGTTGGGCATTGGTTTGTCGCTTGCGCCTATCGGGGCTTACCTTGCTGTAACGGGCGCCTTTTCCCTGTTGCCCATACTGTTCTCCTTCGCAGTGGTGTTTTGGGTGAGCGGGTTTGATATCATCTATGCGTTGCAGGACATCGATTTTGACCAATCGCAGCAATTGTATTCCATACCCGCTGCGCTGGGTAAGGCAAAAGCCCTTCA
>JAGWTK010000089.1 GCA_028876035.1 Bacteroidota bacterium | reverse complement strand
AATTTTTCACCGCGACATAAAACCGTCCAACCTTATTCTCACGCCCGAGGGAACCGTGAAGCTGATGGACTTTGGAATCGCAAGAATTGCGGGCGAGCAGCGCCTCACACAGGTGAACCGCGTGATCGGTACAATGGAATTCATGGCACCCGAACTTATTGAAGGAAAAGAGCCTTCGGCAGCTTCCGATATTTATGCAACCGGCATTACAATGTATGAACTGCTGAGCGGGAGGTTGCCCTTTGAAAGTCAGTCGGACTATCTCCTCATGCAGGACATCATGAAGAAAAAGCCACTGCATCTTTCAACGGTTAACCCTTCGGTTCCACCGGGCCTTGCGGGCATCATCATGCAGGCATTGGAAAAAAAACCGGAAAACCGTTTCCTTTCGGCACGTGCTTTCCAACAGGCATTGATCCAGGCATTTCCCGATTGCCGGGATGCGGATCTTGCCACGCTGACCATCGCGGTAAACGATCCCCTGGCCACAAAAGAAGCATCTGCAACAGCGATGATGCCGACGCAACTCGGATCCATTGTCTCCGAAAAGGCTACTGTGCTCCAGCAGCTCGATCGAAACATATTGCGCAGCAGGAAACTACCCTTTGTGCTGGCAGGCATTGGCGTATTCCTGTTCCTGGGTATTCTATTCGCAGTTACCCGCAGTCGTGATAATAAAGAGATCGCAGCACCAATTAGAAAAGACACGGTCGTTTCCATTGCCGCTTCCCCAACGCCTCCGGCGCTGATAACTACGCAATCGGTCCCGGTACAAACCAGCACCCCGATCATCACGCCAGTGACTGCAGACGAATCTAACAGCAATCTTCAACCGAAAAGGGAAAAACGGCCGGCTGAAAAAGAAAAGCCGCAGAAAATGGCAACAGTGGCAAAGCCGGTTGAACCCGAACCGAAGAAAGAGCCTGA
The DNA here is from genome assembly GCA_028876035.1 of Bacteroidota bacterium. GTDB lineage: Bacteria > Bacteroidota > Bacteroidia > Chitinophagales > Chitinophagaceae > JACMLD01. The sequence goes on along the minus strand of JAGWTK010000089.1, from coordinate 10,722 downwards.
CCCCCTGCCCGTGGTAAAAAAGGCGGAGCCGAAAGAGATCACGCTGCGTGAAAAGCTGGAAGTGGAGTTAAGTATGCGTGAGACGATTACAAGGGAGGAAGACGAAAGGGAGCAGCCGGTGAGCTTTACCGTGAGTTCCCCCGTGGTATACAATGGGGTTACCATCGTCAACAGGGGCGCGGTTGCAAGAGGAAGCATCAAAATCGGGCGGGTATTGTCGACCGTAGACATTAGCTCTGTTGAGGCAGCCAATGGTCGCCAGATTGCGCTGAAGGGGCGTGCGCACCGTAAGGTGAAAGATTTGTCATCCGAGCGATCCTATACCGCTGTGTTGGTAAAAGGTACCACCTTACTGTTTTGACCTTTTTGATCAGCACTCACCTGTTTGTTCTCTTTGTGTCGGGTTTAGCGCAGCCGTTCCAATTTCGTTTGGGGCGGCTTTTATTTTACCTTTATTCCGACCGTGAAAAACATCGCTGCCATCCTATACGCTGCAATCTTTATTTACCTGGTATTTATCGGTGGCGACCGCACGGCGTTGACCGAAAGAAGTATCAACCTCGTACCATTTAAAAGTATCGGATTTCTTGTTGACCGGATCCTTAGCAATGGTTCTTACAAATATTACCTCAATATAGTGGGCAATGTCCTGCTTTTTGTACCGCTGCCCTTCGTGCTATATTATTTATCCGGAGTAAAGAACTGGCTGTTGTTCGTGCTGGCCGGCTTTTTCCTGAGTGTGGACGTTGAAGTAACCCAATACCTGTTTACACTGGGCATTGCCGACATCGATGATGTTATTCTCAATACCGCCGGAACTGCGCTGGGCTGCCTACTGCTGCTTTTTTCCGGCGAAACAGACCAGGACTAAAAAAAAGGAACCCGAAGGTTCCTTTCTATTCAAGAGTTGCTTTATTCATTATCCAAGAGCCACGCGCTTAAACTCCAGCACTTTTACATCACCCTGTGATTTCAGGTATTCGCCTACTGTTTTGCCGGCATCTTTTACGAAAGCCTGTGCAACCAGTGTTTGTTCTTTGAAGAAAGCGCCCATTTTGCCTTCTGCAATTTTAGCGAGCATGTCTTCGCTTTTGCCGGCCATTTTGGGATCCTGTTTGATTACTTCGAGCACGATGGCTTTCTCGCGCGCGATGGTCTCAGCAGGAACGGAAGCTGCATCAACGGCTACGGGGTTCATGGCTGCAATTTGCATCGCAACATCTTTACCCGCTTCCTTTGATTCTTTGTCCAGTCCTACCAATACACCCATTCTGTAAGCGCCGTGGATATAGGCAGATACAAAAGGTGCATCTACGCGCTCGAATTTGGTAATACCTATTTTCTCGCCGATGGCAGCCAGCTTGTCGTTGATAAGACCGGCTACTTTCACTCCGTTGATTGAAACTTCGTTCAGTTCTTCGGCAGACTTCACTTTATTAGCAATGGCTGCGTCAGCGATGCTTTGTGCAAATGCTACGAAGTCGGCGTTCTTGCTTACGAAATCGGTTTCGCAACTGATGCAAAGTACCATGCCGGTTTTATTGTCGGCCGTGGTTTGGGCGATTACAACGCCTTCTTTTGCTTCACGGTCGCTGCGTTTAGCAGCTACTTTCTGACCTTGTTTGCGCAACCAGTCGATCGCTGCTTCAAAGTCGCCGTTTGTTTCGGTCAGCGCTTTACGGCAGTCCATCATACCTGCACCTGTCATCTGGCGCAGTTTGTTGATGTCCTGCGCACTGATTGTTACTGTTGACATATTTAAAAGTTAAAAGTCAAAAAATTCTCACCTGATCATCGTAGACTGGATTAACGGCCACCGGGTCTGCGACCACCAGCGCCGCCGCCGGGTCCGCCTACGCGACGACGACCTGCGCCACCGCCAGCACCAGCACCCGCACCGCGACCGCGGCCACCACGTGCACTTTCTGCATCAGCTTCTGCCTGCAGACGGGCTGCGCGTTTTTCTTTTTCATCATCACCTGCATCTTCGCCTTCTTCATCTTTGGCAGCCTGGCGTTCAGCCAAACCTTCAGCGATAGCAGCAGTGATATAGTTTACGATGATAGCAATTGATTTGGTTGCATCATCATTCGCAGGAATAGCATAGTCAACTTTATTCGGATCGCAGTTGGTATCTACCATACCGAAAGTGAGTACACCCAGGCGTTTTGCTTCCGCCAGTGCAATGTGTTCGTGACCGATATCAATCAGGAAGAGGGCAGCGGGTACACGACCTAGCTGAGCGATACCACCCAGCACCTTTTCCATTTTTTCTTTATCACGGGTGAGTGTGAGGCGTTCTTTTTTGGTGATGCTTTCCAGGGTACCATCGCTCAGCATTTTTTCAATGCTCTGCATTTTCTTTACGCTTTTGCGAACGGTGTTGAAGTTGGTAAGCATACCACCTAACCAACGCTCCGTTACGTACGGCATGTTAATTCTCTTTGCACATTCCGTAACGATTTCCTTGGCCTGTTTTTTTGTACCCACGAACATGATCTTCTTACCGCTGCGCGCAATTTGCTTCAGGATACCTGAAACTTCCTGCAGGCTTTCGGTGGTTTTGTTAAGGTCGATGATGTGGATGCCTTTTTTCTCAGCAAAGATGTAAGGCAGCATCTTGGGGTTCCACTTCTTGCGCAGGTGGCCGAAATGCACACCAGCGTCCAATAACTGCTGTTGTAATGAAGTGTTGTTTTCCATTGTATTTTCTAAGCTTGTCGCTATTAGCTGTTAGCTGCTAGCTGTTATAGAATTTATTTTCGCTCGTGCCGGTTGCCAGTAGCCAACGCTAAAAGCCTGCGGCAGTAATAATAATTAACGTTTGCTGAACTGGTAGCTTCTGCGGGCTTTCTTGCGACCTGGTTTTTTACGTTCAACCACGCGCGGATCGCGGTGCAGGAGACCGGCGGCTTTCAATGCCGGACGGAACTCGGGGTTCACTTCCAGCAATGCACGTGCGATACCCAGTTTAGCAGCTTCTGCCTGGCCTTTTACACCACCTCCGGTTGCATTGATAACGATATCAAATTTGCCGGCAGCTTCAACTGTCTTCAGCGGGAGCTCTACCTGGTTCTGCAGGTATACCAAAGGAAAATAGGTTTTGTAATCCTTGTCGTTTACAGTCACCTTACCATCGCCCCTTGTAATGAATACACGGGTAACAGCAGCTTTACGGCGACCAACGGCGTTTTTTTGCTTTTCCATTTATTGTGTTGATTAGGAATTTGAAGAATTAGAATTTCAGTTCTTTGGGTTGCTGTGCACTGTGCGGGTGGTTAGGTCCTGCATACACAAACAGTTTCTTGTACATCTGGCGACCCAGCCTGTTCTTGGGCAACATGCCTTTGATAGCACGTTCCAAAACTACTTCAGGGCGACGACGCAGCAGGTCCTGCGCAGCTTCTTCTTTCAAACCGCCGGGGTATCCGCTGAAATTCTGGTATTGCTTTTCAGATGCTTTGTTGCCGGTAAACACCACTTTCTCTGCGTTGGTGATGATCACGAAATCGCCGCAGTCAACATGGGGCGTAAAATAGGCCTTGTTTTTACCGCGGAGTATCGCAGCAATTCTTGCGCTCACACGACCTACGGTTTGATTAGTACCGTCTACAACAAACCACTGGCGTTGTACGGTAGCCGCATTCGCATGTTTGGTGGTGAAATGTAATTTGCTCATTGTTTTATTTGTTTTTGTGAAGGCCACCGCTATCCCGGCAGCCATAATTTTTGGGACGGCGAAGGTAAGTGTCTGCCTCCAGCAAAACTACAAATAGAAAGGAATTTTTGCAGAGCACCTTTGCAACTCATTAATTTTCAATAAAAAATTTGACTCTTTTTAAAATACCTTCTGTTTTTCGGTTGATTGCTTCCCTCTTACCCCTTGCCTCTTACCCAATTCCCTTCCCCATCTCCTACTTTTGCGGCATGACAGACGATCACTTCATGCAGCTTGCACTCCGGGAGGCACAACGCGCCTACGACGAAGGGGAAGTGCCCGTGGGCGCCATCGTCGTTCAAAACGACCGCGTCATCGCCCGGGGCTATAACCAGGTAGAAAAATTGCAGGACTGCACGGCACACGCAGAAATGATCGCCCTCACCGCGGCTTTCAATTTCACCGGCAGCAAATACTTACCCGAAGCGACGCTGTATGTAACCGTTGAACCCTGCCTCATGTGCGCCGGCGCCTTGTATTGGACCAAACTCCATCGGATCGTGTGGGGTGCTTCCGACGAAAAAAATGGCCACCGGCATATCACACAAGCGAATTCTCCTTTTCATCCCAAGACAATCTTTGAACATGGCATAATGGAGAATGAGTGCGCGCAACTAATGAAAGACTTTTTTAAGTCTAGAAGGAAGTAGAAGTCAGCATTAGTCTAATTGTGCGCAGCCGAAACCAGTAAGAAGAAGGAAATTACGATTACCAATTTCCAGGTTAACGCTGCCTACTTAAATTATTATGTTGCAAAGTCAAACAATGAAGGCGCAGTACATTAAGCTAGCCAATTTAGCGCATACTGGATCATCCCTTCATACCAGTCAACTTCATTATTGGCTTGATCGGCTAATTGATTTGACCTCTCGAAAAGCCTTTTTACATGTTCAGGCTCTGGCAAATAACCTGCTTTATAGGAATCTTCAACCATTTTAATAAAAACACTTAACGGCAATGGAACGATCGTAGATGTTCCTCCGTAATACTGAATGTTCATTTTGTGTAAAGCATAAAAATGCGCACGACAACTGTCATTGATCTTTGGAGCAATAAATAAACAGTAGGCGGGCTTTTGACTTTCCTTCTTATACTTCGCCAAATGCCTCGTGACGGGCTCGCCCTCCATTTCGTATTGTCTTTGACCTATTTGAAGAGTTACTTCAACTGTTAACCCAAATTCGCCGTAATCACAAACAATGTCGGCCATGTTTCCTTGGGCCGTTGACATCGGATTTCCGTAGTCATCAAATTTTAAATTTGCTTTGACTTCCCCACCATCAAGCATCGTCATCGCTCGCCATATATTCCACTCTAACATAAGTGGAGCATCATAAATCGCATTTGTAGTAATCTGCGTAAACATCGCGCTAATATCTTCGAAATAACGAAACCCTTTGATTGCAGAAATTTGTTCGTTTAAAATCAATTCTTTTCGAAATTCTGTCTCATCAGCAAAAATATCTTTAAGTATGTCGAGCGATGCCCCAGTGGGAATTCCTATTTTTGGAAACTGATTCTTAATCTTTTCTTCGAGTAACTCTCGATTATCAGTAATTAGTGTAGGGATTCTGCGATTACCGAGATACTCCACGTACTGCTTTTCGTCATCAATAAAACAGGGATCTCTATCCGTCCGAGATAAAAAGAAATCCACATCTTCAATCTTTTCAGGCATAATTGAAATTGATTTTCCCACATGGGAAATACTAACTAACCCTGTTGCACGGAGATAACGAAAACAAGCATCTGCGTAGTCCCGCATGTTGCTTGACTTCGTACTCAAGAACTTACTAATTGAAAAATCTTTTGTTTCTCTTGTCTGAGTCCTTCCAGATTTGATTTCTTCGGAATAAATTTCCCTCAATTCCTTTTCAAAATAACTACTACGGAAACGCTTGTATTCTCCCTTTTCTGAGGCTTTCGCCAGCCGGAATTGTTCTATCTTTTTTACTATCTTATCGAATTCGCGATAGTCAACCAACTGCAAGCCGAACATCATTACCTCATCAAATTTCAAACTGCCAAAATGCCGAATTAACCTGAAAATTTCGAGATACGGTTTTACCCAAAATCTTGCAGAGTTCTCTGATGGCATATGGAAAGGAGAGGGAATTTGAAATTTAAGTATTTGCCTGAGAAATATTTCATCTTTTCTATCTGCACCCACTAGCTCTTGCCCCGCTGGAGTGAGATGTATCGTGGGTGAGAGGACAACGAAGCCAAGCGCTTTCGGAGCCCTATTTATTCGATCTCGTGCACTAAAAGCTGGATCATTCGCCCCTTCACCATTAAAAAAATTCTCCTCGCGCAATAATTCCATAAATGCAACCTGAGTCTTAGCATTCCATTTCTTTCCAGAAAAATTGGTATGCAATAATCCGATTTCAGGGATCATTTTCGCCGGCGTTCTGGGAGACGTCGTTAAGAAAATGACTTTGCTATCAATTCTAGCCATAGGAAACTGACTCGTCTTCAAGTACTAATTTCGGTGCCCTTTTTGATGCCTCATTGCCGTAGTTCGATATGATGATATGACTGGCAACAGATTTGAACCTATTCCGAATATTTACCGAGTATGATTTTCCGTATTCGTCAACGATGTAATTGCCATACAACTTTTCAGTCAATGGCGTCCTTCCAATTACCATAAGAGCTTTGCATTTCAAGCTTTTGTATTGACTCGCCAGTTTTACATGATTTTCCTCATTAAACCCGTCTTTATGTTCTGCATTACCATAATCTGAAAAAATACAGTCATAAGGTGGGTCTAAAAAAACGAAATCATCTTCTGTTGTCATTTTGAATATCTCTGAATAGTCTAGATTGTAAATTTCCGCCCTAGCAAGCAACTTACTGTGTGATTTTGTTACTAAAGATGTATTAAAATTGGCATAGCGTCCATAAGGGACGTTAAACTCACCCTTTGCGTTATACCTTATCATTCCTGAATAGGATGTCTTATTTATGAAGAAGTAGAGCAAGGCGTCGGAGTACTTTTTTTCCGATAAATCATTAAACATATCTCTCATAAGGTAATACAAGGGTTCATTTGCGTCTTTGACCCTTTGGTTAGGAGTTGCGCTTTTTAATGCTTCGAATTCTTTGCGATTTTTATTATATATTTTTTCGATTTCTGCTAACTCATTTTCAAGATGTCGATAGTCATTTTTTACTCCCAAATAAAAAGAAATTAATTTCGAATTGATATCGTTTATAATTGCTTTACGTGGCTCTAAGTAAAAGAACAATGCTCCACCCCCAAAAAATGGCTCTATATAACGTCCTTTGTAGTTCGGTATATGGTTGATTAATCGGGGAATTTCTTTTGACTTTCCTCCTCTGTATTTTACTAATGGCTTCATTGATTTCCTAGTTCACGTTTTTTTTACTAATGGTTTCAGCTACTATATTCAAAATATCTGCTGGCGCATCTTCTTCAGCGATTAATTCATAGACTTTGTCAGCATACCACAAGCATAGCAATTCCTTCGTGTCAATTTCGAGCAAATTCCCGATATGTACCAATTGTTCCCGTTTAGCTCGCCTATCGCCTTTTTCGATTTTACAGTAGGTTGCGGTATCGATTTTTAATGCCGCTGCCACCTGGCGTTGGGGAATTTGCTTTTTCTCGCGGAGTGATTTAATCCTACCTCCAAAAATCATTGCCATTTTTCGTCTTGACATTATTCGGCAAATATATAAGCTTTCATTAATTTCTTGAATTTTAAGGCAAGTGGTAGGAGTATTGAATCAAGGCAGGGAAGTTTTACAGCCTAATTAACAAACGACTGTACATACAACCACACAAAGGGCGCAGACAACAACAAAGAATCAAACCTGTCCAAAAATCCCCCGTGACCGGGCATGATGCTGCCGCTGTCTTTGACCCCAGCCATCCGCTTGAGTTTGCTTTCCAACAAATCGCCGCTCACGCCAAATACTGCAACAATGGCTGCAATAATTATCCAGTCCTTTACGGTATAAATGCCGGCCCACCAGCCCAGCAATCCTACTACCAGCATACACAGCACTGCACCACCAATCGTTCCTTCCCAGGTTTTCTTGGGAGATATTTTTGAGAAAGGGGTCTTGCCGATAAATGAACCGACGATATAAGCCATGGTATCATTGATCCAAAGGGCTACAAAAATGCCGAGTGGCAGCACATACTCCATAAAATCAAAATTCGTGGAACCATGGCCGTTATGCATACCGAAGCAGCGGAGATCCACCATCAAACCCAAACTAAGGGAGATGTACAATAGTCCGAGTGCCGAATACCCGATATTCTTCAACTCCAGCTGGCGCGAAAACAAGGTCTCGACCACCGGCAACACGAATACAGCAATAATGCCCAGCCACCAGCCCAGCGCGTGTAATTGCAGACCGAATATCGTAAACGCATCATTGGTAAAATATAAGAGGATACACCAACCAGCAATCATCACACCATAGCGGTGAAAGGGAGAAATATCCTTGTAGGCAGGATCAATTGCGGCGATCAGTTTTTGGTACTCATACCAGCAGCCAAAATGGATGACCGAAAACAGGAGGAAAAAACTCCAGTGATTCCAGCAAAGACCCAACAGCATGACCAATACAAATACACCTGCTGTAGCGGCCCTTGTTTTGAATGTTGCGATGTTTAATGCCATGTATAAAGAGACTGGTAGGAATTTAGCTGCAAATAGTTGGGTCAAACAAGGTTTGATTCCATCGACGGACCATCCATCGGGGGGATATCGTTGATAAGCTTCCGGGCAGAAGTTTTCTTAAATACATTCAGCAACAATATCACCAGGACCGCCGCAGGCAATGCGATCCAGACCGGACCGTTTTCACCTGTTGCTTCTTTCACGGATTTGCCATGCAGGTAGTAATAATACATCACACAAATGGCAAATGCATTGTTCACAAAATGCGCCGTCATGCTCAGCCAGATGCTCTTTGAATAATGAAAAATCAACCCCAGCACCACACCTAGTACAAACCTTGCTGCAAAGCCGTAAAATGATAAATGCGCAAGACTGAAAATAATGCTCGTAGCAATAATGGCTGCTACCGGGTGTTTAAACCAGGAGCTCAATATTTGTTGTAGTCCGCCCCGGAAAAAAGTTTCCTCAAACAACGCCGGGAAAAGTGCCATCACCACCAGCGAAAAAATAAATTCACCCGGTGACCGCATCGTTGCCAGCACTTCTACCTGGCCCTGGTAGCTATTCTCAAGCTTCCTGAAATAGGCTTCTAATGATTTTGAAAGGGGAATGGCTTCGGAAAGCTGACCCAGTGCACCTACTACCGGTAAGCAACAAATGATAATGGCAACGGCCAGCACAAACTGGTTTGCGTTGAAACCTTGCCGGTAGCCCAGGTATTTGAACGGACCGCGTTGTATCAACCTCGCAGTAATCACGGCAGGCACGAAGAACATAAACAATACCGATACCATTTGAAGCACGCGTACCGCGTTTACATAGGCCGGATTCAGCATGTCTTTTTCTATATGCATGGGGTTTTGCCCGGTCATACCAACCCATATTCCCAAACCTGCCACAGCCCCAATCACAAGGCCAACGGCAAGTAAGGCTATCAGGATAAAAAAAGCAGCCGCGGGAGAAATACCCCGCTGTTCATACTCCATCATAATTAGGCGATAAAATTCTAAATTTGCCGTTTGGCATATGGTAACCATCGGCAATATACAACTTCCCGAATTCCCGCTCTTGCTCGCTCCCATGGAAGACGTGAGCGACCCTCCGTTCCGCGCGGTATGTAAAGACAATGGCGCAGATCTGATGTACACTGAGTTTATCTCCAGTGAAGGATTGATCCGGGACGCGATCAAGAGCCGCCAGAAGCTCGACATTTTTGAATACGAACGCCCGGTGGGTATTCAAATATTCGGAGGTGATGAAGAAAGTTTATCACTCGCTGCAAAAATTGTTGATACGACCAGTCCGGATTTGCTCGACATCAATTTCGGTTGCCCCGTAAAAAAGGTAGCGATGCGGGGCGCCGGTGCCGGTGTGTTGAAAGACGTAGACCTGATGGTGCGGCTCACGAGTGCCGTGGTGAAATCCACTGCATTGCCCGTGACGGTAAAGACAAGGCTTGGGTGGGACGATAACAACCGCAATATCGAAGAAGTAGCTGAACGTTTGCAGGATGCGGGCATCAAAGCGTTGGCGATTCACGGTCGCACCCGCATGCAGATGTACAAGGGCGAGGCCGACTGGTCGCTAATCGCCAAAGTGAAAAACAACCCGCGGATCAGGATTCCGATCTTTGGCAATGGCGATATCGACTCACCGCAAAAAGCATTGGAATACAAGAACCGTTATGGGGTAGATGGCATTATGATCGGCCGTGCAGCGATTGGCTATCCCTGGATTTTTAACGAGATTAAACACTACCTCAAAACAGGCGAGTTACTGCCTCCTCCTACCATTGAAGATCGCATCGCGGTTTGCCGCAAACACCTGCACAAGTCTTTTGAATGGAAAGGGCCCAAAGTGGGCATCTTCGAAATGCGCCGGCATTATACAAACTACCTGAAAGGTTTACCCAATATAAAAGAGTACCGCGCAAAACTGGTAACACTGCCAACAGTAGAAGAGATAGATGCGGTGCTGGATGAAATTGGTCGTGTGTATGCCGGCTTCACTATTGAACGCACGCCCATTGAATTGATCAATTATCACGAGAAATGTCCCGTGTAGCAGCACCTGTTCTCAGGACTTTTGCTGGAGGTATTCCACCAAACCCGAAGTGTATTTTCCAGCCCTGTTTTCTGCCGAATAATCTGCCAGCAACATAATCACCGCCTGGATGGTTAACGCAACGCCGAGTCCGTACCAAAACAAACGCGCAGGATCTTTGCGCGAAAAGAACACGATCAGCAGGCCAACGATGGTCAGTACAATTTCAATCCAGCGATAGATAACAAAGTTCTTATTCACTTTTTCCATCCTCGGCAGTTCTTTATTTTTTAGTTCACCGGG
>JAGWTK010000620.1 GCA_028876035.1 Bacteroidota bacterium | reverse complement strand
GTTAGTCGCTTAGAGTCTAAAGTTCTTGTCTTCTGAAAGGGTACAAAGTACCAAGTACAAAGTACAGAGATACCCATGTGTAACAAACGTTCGGACAGTCAGTCGCTTAGAATCTAAAGTTCTTTATATGGTGTTCGCTCAGCTTCCGGCAAACCTCATGCCCCTTACCGCTTACCTATAACCACTTTTCACACCTGCAAATTGATTGGGCCCGACTGAACGCTGTCAGTTGGGCATTTACATATTTCATTTTTGCACATTAAAGAAGGAGTTTATATACGACTGCTGCTACCAATCCGCCAATAATCGGTCCAACCACGGGTATCCATGCATAGCCCCAGTCGCTGCTGCCTTTGCCGGGGATGGGCAGCATAGCATGTACAATACGCGGACCAAGATCTCTTGCGGGGTTGATGGCATAGCCGGTGGGTCCACCCAATGATAAGCCGATGCCCAGTACGACGAGTGCAATGGGGAGTGCATCCAGTGCGCCAAGGGTAGATGCCGGTGCAGCGATGTACAAGGCACATAACACCAGTACAAAGGTGGCGATCAGTTCGGTCATGATATTGTTGGGTGTACTCCGAATAGCTGGGCCGGTTGCGAAAACTGCCAGCTTGGCTTCTGCGTCGGGCGTCACAAGAAAATGTTGTTTATAAGCGACCCACATCACGGCGGCACCTGTCATGGCGCCCAGCATTTGTCCGCCTACATACACCGGCACATCGCTCCAGCTAAATCCATTACCAACAAATGCGGCTGCAATGGTAAAAGCCGGGTTGAGATGCGCCTTGCTGAAATGCGACGCGATAAATATGCCGGCAAATACCGCGATGGCCCAGCCGAAGGCGATTACAATTAAACCGGAGCCGTTGCCCTTGGTTTTGTTGAGTACAACGTTGGCCACGACGCCTTCACCGAGGATAATGAGAATGGCTGTACCGAGAAACTCACCAATAAATGGATGCATACAATGGGTTTTTGTTATGAGGTTGGGTTAGCAGGGATATACTTTTTTGCGATAGCAGAGAACTGTTCCAATTGGGTTTTTTCCCAGGCCTCCGTTTGATGAAGCCATTTTCTCATCAGTGCGGCTACGCCGGGTGCTGCTTCCAGGGTGGCTTTCGCATCCAGCAGGAGGGCACGGGTGCGGCGCGCGAGGGCATCGTCCAGGGTCATACACATTTCTTCCCGCACTGCCCAGGCGATACAGGCTTTTGAATAAGGAAGTGATGGGTGTATTTTATCGCGCAGCTCCGCGTCGGCTGCTTCCAGCGCATGGATGGATGATTGATCGGATCCATAAAAATAAAAATCATTGTTGTAATCAGAAGTTGGCTGCGCACCGTGTATCGGAAGGTTTTCGGTAAGACATTCGCGGGTGGCGAGCATGCTGTTGATGGCCGCTGCGTTCACCGTGTCTTCGGCCATCTTACGGTAAGTCGTCCATTTTCCGCCGAGAATATTGATCAATCCCGATGCAGAAATTGTGATGACATGATCGCGCGAAATCTCCGCTGTTTTTTTGCTGTCGGCTTTTACCAACGGTCTCAGACCGGCGAAAATACTTTTCACATCAGCCAGTGTGGGATCCTTGGTGAGGTAGCGGCCAATATGCTGTATGATAAAATCTACTTCTTCCTGCAGGGCGGCCGGTTCCTCAGCTATGTTGTCGACGCCGGTATCGGTGGTACCCACGATTACTTTCTTATGCCAGGGTACCGCAAACAACACACGACCATCGTCGGTATGTGGGATCATGATGGCGCTGTTACCCGGTAAGAATTCAGCGTCGAGTACAATATGTATACCTTGACTGGGCGAGATGGTACTTGCTTTACCCGGTTCATCCATTTGCTGCAGGCTATCGCTGAATACACCGGTGGCGTTGATCGTGGCGGCGCAGGAAATCTCGAAGGACTTCCCGCTCATTTGATCCACTACCTGCACCCCGGTTATTTTTCCGTTGGTCTTGCAAAAGCCGGTTACGCCGAAATAATTCAAGACACAGGCGCCATGTGCCACGGCCGTCTGCGCCATATTGATTGCGAGCCTTGCATCGTCGAACTGGCCATCGTGGTACAATACGCCGCCGCGCAGGTCGGTCGGATCAAGTGTGGGTGCATGCTGCAGCACTTCCTCTTTGCTCAGCCATTCCGAAGGACCGAGGCCGAGGTTGCCACTCATCCAGTCGTATACTTTCAGGCCGAGTCCATAGTAAGGGCCTTCCCACCATTTATAATTAGGAACAATAAACGATTGGTTCTTTACGAGGTGCGGTGCATTTTTTTTGAGGGTTCCTCT
>JAGWTK010000088.1 GCA_028876035.1 Bacteroidota bacterium | reverse complement strand
TGGTCGCAGGCGCATTTCCAGTGGCCTTTGCACCGTTGCCCAGGTCCCAGATACTATTGCCACTTACGGGTTGTGAAGTATTGGTGAATTGCACTGTCGTGTTCTGGCAAACGCTGTCGGGCGCCAGGAATCCAGCGTGCATGACGCCAACCGCAATAGAGTCTTTTTTTGTGAGGGTATCAATACAACCCGCATCATTGCGTACAATTAATTGCAACGTGTACAACCCGGCCGACATATAGGTATTGGCCGGGTTCGCTTGTACGGAGCTGTTCCCGTCGCCGAATAGCCAGAGGTAAGAAAGGCTGCCCGTTCCATTACTCTTATTTGTAAAATGGATGGTAGAGGGTGGGGCACATTGATTGCTGCCTGTATAGCTGAAGTCGGCCTTTACGCCGTCTTTCAGTTTGATGTATTGTGCCTTTGAAAGCGTTTGCGTACAGCCGGCACTATTGGTTACCCGCAGTATGACATTGTAGTTACCCGGACCGGTATAAACATGCACGGGGTTCGGCAAAGAAGAAACCGCGCCATCGCCTAAATCCCATTCCCATTTAACAATATTGCCTTCCTGTGCATTGCTTTGATCCGTGAAGTGAACCGTGAGCGGATAACAGCCTGTAGTATCGGAGGCCGTAAAGGACGGTTTCGGCAAGGCGTTTACAACAACCAGACTTGTTTTTACCAGTGAGTCGGAACTCCCCGCATTCTTAACAACAAGTTTGATACTGTATTTGCCGGGGGTAAAGTACGTTGTTGAAGGATTTTGAAGAAAAGAAACTGTTCCGTTGCCCAGGTCCCATTTCCAGCTGCTTGCACCGCCCGTACTCAAGTCAGTAAAGTGTACAAACATTGGCGCACATCCCGTAGCTGGACTGGCTGAAAAATCAGCATGCAACTGCGCACTGGCAGTTTGCATAAGACCCAAAAAACAGGCAAGCACGCACAGGGTGCGCAGCACAGGGTGCCCGGAAAATTTCATAGATGCTGGATTCAGGAGTGATCAAAGGATATCTGCCATGGTAAACGGCACCTGCTGGTTTAAGGTATGCAGGGATGCGTTTTTTTTGACACCTTAATGGTTTTTACCTAAGCTTGGGTAGGCAGATGGCACCAACAAAAAAGCTGCTCCGAAAAGCAGCTTATGACGGACTAGGGTATTCATGGTTCCGGAACATGCCAGCAATGGCTGGCTTGTAAGGGTGGTGTTTATTTTTTGCAGTTTCAGGGGATGAATAACAGATGCGGTGATGCACCGGGTGGTTGCACCCGTGCGAAACTTTTCGGTGAAGCACTTATTTTTTCCGGAGATGGAGGATGTTATCACCAGCAGGTGTCGTCACTTTAGCTTCTACATAATCCAGGTAGCTGTCGGTGATTTTCCAGGTATAATTCAGGCGGCGTAAGGTGTCACCCGCATTGGCCGGGAAACTGGCGCTGATAGAATAGGTGTTCACATCGGCTGACCATGTACCGCTGATGGTGGTACTGGCTTTAATACCGTCAACTTTTCCACTCTCGTAGAACTGGAATTCGTAGTTGATGAATTCAGTAGTGACGTCGGTGCTGGTATCGGTATACAATTCTACATACCAACGCCCGTTCGTCATCGCCTGGAGAATGATGTTTTTCTGTTGGTTTTCGATGGCCTTTTTGCAGGAGAGATGGCTGCTAACCAGGATCAAAACGATCAGCAGGCGCAGGCTAAAAAGCGTAAATGTTTTGGTATTTGGTTTCCGCATAGCTGATAAAATGACTGATATCCAGCCCTTCACCACAAACCTGCCTGCACAGCTCCTCGCTGGTAAAACTGCGTCCGAAACGATGAATATTCGTACGCAGCCATCCCAATAACGGTAGGTAGTCGCCCTTTCTTATCAAGACGGCCAGATTCGGGATATTTTTTTGAGCAGCGCTGAAAAACTGGGCAGCATAAAAGCTCCCCAGACTGTAGGTGGGAAAATAGCCAAAGCTGCCATGGCTCCAGTGCACATCCTGTAAACATCCCCTGCGATCGTCGGGAACGGTGACGCCCAGCAATGATTTGTATTGGGAATTCCAGTAGTCAGGGATCTCTTTGACAGATAACGTTCCTTCCAGCAATCGTTTCTCGAGTTCGTACCGGATTTGTACATGGAAATGGTAGGTCAGTTCATCTGCCTCGGTTCTGATCAACGACGGTTCTACCCGGTTGATGCCTTTGTAAAAATCTTCCCTGCTGATGTCAGACAGCGCTTCGGGAAACTGCGCCTGCAGCAACGGGTAAAAATAGATCCAGCAATCCATGCTTCGGCCCACATTGTTTTCCCAAAGCCTGGATTGAGATTCATGAATAGATAATGAAGTGTATTCGCCCAGCGGCAACCCGTAAGCTTCGTCAGGGAGGCCCTGTTCGTACAATCCGTGACCACACTCGTGAATACAGCTCCAGGTCATATTGGCAAAATCGTGTTCATCGATACGGGTGGTAAGCCGAACGTCGCGGCTGCTGAAATTGGTGGTAAATGGATGCTCTGCGATATCCTGCCTTCCGGCGGAAAAATCAAACCCCATTTGTTTCATCAGGTCCATGCCAAAGGACCACTGCTTGTCTTTCTGGTAAAATCTTCTGAGGAAATCATCCTTGGGAGCCGGCGCAGCTGCTATCTTAGCCAGCAGATTTTTCAATGGCTGCTGCAGTTGCGCGAATACTTTATCGAGCAGTTGCACGGTGCAGCCGCGCTCATACTGGTTGAGCAACGCGTTGTACGGGTGACCCTGGTAACCCAGGAATTCCGCCTCGCGTTTTTTCAGCTGCAACAGTTTGTCCAGGTCTTTTTCGAACAGGGAGAATTTGTTTTCTTTTTTTGCGGTTACCCATGACTGAAAGCTGGCGGAGACAGCCTCGCTGAGCTCACGTACGAAGTGACCGGGTAATTTTTCCTGTTGAGCAAAATCGTACCAGCTCAGGGCTACATTCTTTTGCTGATCTCCGGTGAGGTCACCGGCCGCCAGCAGGTCCTGCAAAAGGTTCCTGAATGAAGGACGCGTGAACATCTCATGACTGATCTCAGTGAGTGTGGCTACCTGCCGGGCCCTTGCAGCCGCGCCTTTTTCCGGCATATAGGTTTCCTGGTCCCATTGTAATACAGCTGCTGCATAACGTGTATCGGCGATCTTCTGCAGGTAGTCCACATATTCTGCGTAACGTTTTTTACTGTCCATGCTTTAATTTGTGTGCAATTAAGTGTTAATCTTGCGCCCGGAGGCCGGGATTACGATAAATTAGCAAATGATGAAATTTCCTGTCATGCGGAAACAAATGTACATCCGTTTTTTACTTTGCTTTCTCCTTACCGTGCCTGTTGTTTGCCTGCAGGCACAAAATATAGATTCATTGCTGGGTTTATTCCGACAGGCCGACCCGCAGGAAAAAGTATATGTACATTTTGACAAGAGCTATTACAACCCCGGCGAAACTATCTGGTTCAAGGCTTATATTTTCGACGGTATCGAGCGTTCTCTTATTGCCCGCAATTTCTACGCAGACCTCATCGATGAAAATGGGACAGTACTGAGTCGCTTTGCGGCACCGGTAGCGGAGAGTTCGGCATCAGGCTATTTTGCACTGGCGGCCAACTTCTCAAAAAGCCTGGTCTATTTCAGGGCTTATACAACGGCCATGCTCAATGGCGACAGCAATTTTATTTTTACAAAACCCATCCGCATCCTGGTTCCGGCCAAAACGGCTAAACTGCGTGTACCCACTGCCGTTAGTATCAGCTTTTTGCCGGAGAGCGGCGACCTCGTTGCCGGGCTCAATACAAATCTTGCTTTTAAAGCCACAGACGCCAACGGTCTTCCTGTAAGTGCCAAAGGATATATCAAGTCGAATGACGGCGCCAAAATCGGCGATTTCACAACGGTACACGATGGAATGGGATGGTTTCGTATTGAACCGAAAGCAGGGGCATCGTACGCTGCTGTATGGAAAGACCCCAATGGTAAGGAAATAACAACTGCTCTTCCAGCCGTAAAAACGCAGGGTATAAATGTGCAGGTATCGGATGCTGAGGAATCCAAACGATTTGTATTGCAGCGTTCCGATGATATTCCTGAAAGCATGCAATCCCTGCGCATTATCGCCTACATGAACCAGCAACTGGTTTACTACGCAAAGGTGAACCTAGCTTCCAGTACGGTCACCTCGGGTATGATCCCCACGAAACAATTGCCCTCCGGCATTCTCACTATCACCGTTTTCGATAAAAACCTGAAGCCATTGGCAGAACGCATCACATTTGT
The DNA here is from genome assembly GCA_028876035.1 of Bacteroidota bacterium. GTDB lineage: Bacteria > Bacteroidota > Bacteroidia > Chitinophagales > Chitinophagaceae > JACMLD01. The sequence goes on along the minus strand of JAGWTK010000088.1, from coordinate 7,428 downwards.
GAATAATCACGATTACGAATTTGATGCCGACGCCTGGTTACCCGTGCTGAACAAGAACAAACGCGGCCTGAATACCCTGGAGGTAATGATGTCGGATTCTATAAGGGCCAATCTTTCCGTTTCTGTCACCGATGCCGACCTGCACGTGCCCACGCCCAACGAGGATAATATTATTTCTCGCCTGTTGCTCACCGGTGACCTGCGTGGAAAAGTAGCCAATCCTTATTATTATTTTTTCAGTACGGCCGATAGCGCGTCCATGTATCTTGATCTTGTTATGCTTACCAATGGATGGCGGCGCTACAACTGGGACAGTGTTTTTGCAGGGCATGTACCCAAACCAAAGTTCGCAGAGAGCAATTACCTTTCTATCGATGGTCAGCTTATCGGGATGCAGGGAAGGTTCTCACCCGATACCAAGCTCAATGGTATCCTCCAGACAAAAGATTCAGCCCGAAATTTCCTTTCCCTGCCAGTCAACCGCAAAGGCGAAGTGAAATCCGATGGCTATGTGTTCTATGATTATGCACGGCTCTATTTTCAGTTCAATGATAAGAACCTGGTGTTCGACAAATCGCTCCTGCATGTAGACAACGGCCTTTTAAAAAGTCCCGATAATGTTTCGCTTAGCCCGGAGGCCCGCAAAACCGGTATGGAACTGGATACAAATGTGATCGCAAAAAACATCAGGAACAATTCGGAAGAGTTAAAGTCTGCTGCCCTTCGTGCCCGCAAAGAAAAGGAGCAGGTGTTACAGGAAGTGATTGTGAAAGGAAAAACGAAAACCAATGAACAGAAAATGGATGAGAAGTATGCCAGTGGTATGTTCAGCGGCGGCGACTCACGCAATTTCGATGTGGTAAACGATCCGTTTGCGGCGGCCAGCCAAACAGTATTCCAGTACCTGCAGGGAAAAGTAGCCGGACTTCAAATTTCTACGAACGGAGGAACACCCTCCCTGTCATGGCGTGGGGGCTCTCCTGTTTTTTACCTCGACGAGATGCAATCGGATGTAAGCATGATCAACAGCCTGAACATGAACGACGTTGCCTATATTAAAGTGTTTAGCCCGGGCAGCACCGGCGTTATTTCCAGCAGTGGCGGTGGCGCAATCGCCATCTACACAAAAAAAGGGGGTGACCGGACGACCAATGATAAATCCAAAGGACTTGATTTTGTTCAGATAGCCGGGTATACGGCCAATAAAGAATTTTATTCTCCCAACTATGCTACGGCATCCATCAGCGATGTACCGGACATGCGCACCACCTTGTTCTGGGCACCCTATATTATTCTCGACAAATCGAAGAAACGGGCAAAGATCCAGTTTTACAACAACGACAATACCCGCCGCTTCCGCATCGTGCTCGAGGGAGTGAATGCCAACGACAAGCTCGTGCACGTTGAGAAAGTGATCGAGTAAGAACGCAGGACTTATTTCAAACGAATGTATTTTTCGGTGTTGATGCGGTTGATGCCGGCACTGTCTATTTTTTCTACCCCGCTTTGTATAAGGGTGTCATCGTGCATCTGCAGGGTAAAGGTAAAATCGTTTCCTTCCCACTGCCGGTCGTTGCAGTACTCCAGGTACTCGGTATACCGATCACCCACCAGCGAGTATCGCCCTCCGCCCGCACTGAACGCAGCACTGCTGTCTTTTCCCTTGCTGGTATCATGGCTCAAAAACGCAAAATGATCCTGGTTAATGACTTTAATAAACGACAGTTTACCGGTGTAGAGGGTAGTAGTCGTGTCGCCTTTTTCGACCAGTGTACCGGAAATCAGTTTCCAGGTTCCCTCCACCGGCAATGCATCGGTGGGGGCGGGTTGCTGGCAGCCCGCAGCAAGCAGCAGGAGTGCAATACTCCATTGTTTAATCTTCATATATGCAGTTTATCGTTTGCCGGATGTGAAAGCAGGATTAAGCCAGGCCATCGCCACATCATCTTCCAGTATACCGTGCTTGCCCCACACTTTTTTTTCAAAGCGACCCTCTTCTTTAAAACCAAGTGCAAGATAAAACGATTGGGCTTTCTCATTCGAGGCCTGAACGAATAATTCCACCCGCAGGATGTCTGGCCGGGTTGCTTCGATGTTCTGTAGTAATGTGGTGAATAATTTCTTCCCAATCCCCTGCGCGTGAAAAGCAGGATGTACCGCGATGGTAAGGTTGCTGAATACATGCCGGAAGATGCCCGCTGCCGGTCGCTCACAATGGATATCACCCAACACTGTGCCGGGCAAAGCCTCGTCCACCGCAACAAGTTGGATACCTCTATCAGCGCTGCTTTGCATGAACCCATGGATATAGGCCGGCGTTACTTCTTCCGGTGCGCGTGCGATGCCTACGGGCAGAGCGGCCACTGCCTTATAAAGTTCAAGTAAGGCGGCATGGTCAGCTGCCTGGGCCGGTCGGATGATGATCATAGGTCATAAAAGTAGGAATCGTTTTTCGCAATCGCCCCTGTCGTTGTTTTGTCCGGCCGCTGTATCTTTAACCACATGACCATTGCCGCCATTATCGCGCACCTCGAATCGCTGGCACCAGCAGCATTACAGGAATCGTACGACAACGCCGGGTTAATTACCGGGTCAATGGAAACACATTGCACCGGTGCACTGGTTTGCCTGGACGCCACGGAGGAAGTAATACAGGAAGCCATCTCAAAAAAATGCAACCTGGTAATAGCACATCATCCGGTTGTTTTCAGGGGACTCAAAAAAATCAATGGCAAAAATTATGTTGAGCGTGTTGAAATTGCAGCTATCAAAAATGACATTGCGGTGTATGCAATCCATACCAACCTCGACAATGTGCTGCATGGCGTGAATGGCATGATTGCATCAAAACTGGGGCTACAGGAAACACGCGTGCTCGCGGAGAAAGAGTCCTTCCTGCGAAAACTACAGGTATTTGTACCCGCCGATTATGCGGGCGCTGTGCGGTCGGCCATTTTTGGAGCCGGTGCGGGACATATTGGCAATTACAGCGAATGCAGTTTTAATTCCGAAGGCCTGGGCACGTTCAGGCCGGGTAAGGGTACAACACCTTTTTCCGGAGAAGAAGGTAGGCAACAACGGGAGCCGGAAATAAAAATTGAAACCATTCTGCCAGCCTGGCTAACACAGCAGGTGCTCACGGCCATTCGGCATGCTCATCCTTACGAAGAAGTCGCCCTCGACCTGCTCCCATTGCACAATATCAGCAATCGGATGGGCTCGGGCTTGATAGGGGAGCTGGCGGTGCCGGAGTCCGAAACCGCCTTCCTGGAGCGGTTAAAGCTGGTTTTTGGCTTAACCGTGGTTCGGCACACAGCCTTTTTAAACAAGTCCATCCGGCGCGTGGCTGTTTGTGGAGGAGCGGGAAGTTTTTTGATAACCAATGCTTTATCTGCGGGGGCAGACGTGCTGGTGACCGCCGATTGCAAATACCATGAGTTTTTTGATGCTGATGGCAAAATTATGCTGGCAGACATCGGTCATTACGAAAGCGAACAGTTCACCATTGACCTGATAGTCGGGGTTTTACAGGAAAAATTCCCTACCTTTGCTGCCCTCAAAACAGTGATAAAAACCAACCCGGTTCATTATTTCGTTTGAGGCACTCCAAGGCAAAAATTAAACACACATCTCAAATATGGCAACAGTAAAAGATTTTTCGGTTGAAGAAAAACTTACCTCACTGGTAACCCTGCAGAAGATTGAAAGCAAGCTCGATGAAATACAGGTGCTGAAGGGAGAACTGCCAATGGAAGTGAGCGACCTCGAAGATGAGATTACCGGCCTGCATGCCCGCCAAACCAGGGTAGAAGAAGAAATCAACGGAATCAACGAATTCATCAACGGTAAGAAAGAGCTGATCAAAGAATCGGAAGGACTGATAAAGAAGTACGAGAAACAATCCACCAACGTTAAGAACAGCCGCGAGTTTGAGGCCATCAACAAAGAAATTGAAATGCAGCAGCTCGAAGTAAAACTGGCTGAGAAGCATATCAAAGACGCACAGGAAGAAATCAACGAGAAAGCAGTGTTGCTGGATCGCGCCAAGAAAGCCCTGGCTACAAAAGAAGGCGTATTGAAGAATAAGAAAGATGAACTGGAGAAGATCGTTGCAACCACTGAAAAAGAAGAAAAACATTTCAATAAACTGAGTGCAGAAGCCCGCGAGAAAGTAGATGAGCGCCTGCTGAACTCCTATGATCGCATCCGCAAGAATTACCGGAACGGCCTTGCTGTGGTACCTGTTGAGCGTGATGCCTGTGGCGGTTGCTTCAATGCCATTCCACCGCAAAAGCAAAGTGAAATCAAACAGCGCAAGAAAATTATCATCTGCGAAAACTGTGGCCGTATCCTGGTAGACAACGACCTGGCGGATGCAGTAGAAATAAAATAGTCATCAGCAACCAGCTGAACAAAGGGATACCTCGGGTGTCCCTTTTTTTGTGCCCCTGTTTTGCACAGTGCTTCCGGGGCATGGGCGTTTTTTACTAATTTGCTTATCCAATTTATGCTGCAGAAACTCCAGATACAGAACTACGCCATCATCGACGAATTAACGATTGATTTCTCTGCCCGGCTGAATATTATTACCGGGGAAACCGGTGCAGGTAAATCCATATTGATGGGTGCATTATCACTCATTCTTGGCGAGCGGGCAGATAGCAGTGCATTGCTCAACCGCGATAAAAAATGTATCATCGAAGGAGTGTTCGCTACGGATGGCCGCAATGATATCCGGAGGTTTATGGAAGAACATGATTTAGATGCAGGTGAAGAAATGTTCATCCGCCGTGAAATTGCGGGGAATGGTAAGTCAAGGGCCTTTGTCAATGATACGCCGGTAAACCTCGAGCAGTTGCGTATACTCAGCAGCCTGCTGGTAGATCTGCACCAGCAATTCGATACCCTTGCTTTGGGAGATACGGACTTTCAGCGGGCCGTATTGGATGCGCTGGCCGGAAATGCCACGCTTCTTGGGGCTTACCAGCAATGTTTTCGCCAGTGGCAGGAAGCCAACGCACAATTGCGTCAGCTGCGGGAACAGAAAGAACAGTTTTCCTCGCAATACGACTACCATACATTCCTGCACGATGAACTGGAAGAAGCCAGTTTCAAAGAAGGAGAACTCGAACAACTGGACAATGAACTAAAGTTATTGGGCAATGCAGAAGGCATTAAAACCGCTTTGTCGGGCGTCAGCTACCAGTTGAACGAAGGCGAGCAGCCACTGGTACAGGAATTGAAACGTCTCGTTCACCAGTTGCAGCCCTTTGCATCGTACCACCCGGCCCTGGGCGGTTTATTGCAGCGGTTGCAATCGGTCCAAATTGAATTGAGTGATATCGCTGGCGAACTGGAGCACGTGAACGAGGGGGTTCAGTTTGATCCGAAACGCATAGAAGAAGTGAGTGAACGCATTGCTACCGGGTATCGCCTGCTCAAAAAGCATGGCGTAGCCGATACTGCGGGGCTGCTTCTTATACAGCAACAGCTTTCTGATAAATTACTGGCGGTATTGAATATTGATGATGCTATCGCAGCGGCTGAAAAGTTGGTAGCAACTTCGTTTGCAGCTGCGCAGGAAAAAGCAGTACAACTGACCACGAAGCGCAAAAAGCAGGTTAAGCCCCTGGAAGAAAAAGTGAATGCTTTGTTACAGCAGGTGGGTATGCCCAATGCGCGCCTGAAAGTGGAATTACAAACGCAGCCAGTGTTGCTCCAGGAATCGGGCGCCGATAAAATTGATTTCCTGTTCGACGCAAACAAGAGCAATCGGTTTGAGCCCATTCGAAAAGTGGCATCAGGCGGAGAACTGAGCAGGCTGATGCTTTGTATCAAATCACTCGTGGCGCAATCGCTGGATCTGCCTACACTTATCTTCGATGAAATCGACAGCGGTATTTCAGGTGAAGCCGCCCGGCAGGTAGGCATCATCATGAAGGGCCTGGCGCAGCAAAGGCAGGTGATTTCAATTACGCATCAACCCCAGATTGCCGGAAAGGCAGATGCCCATTTCTTTGTGTACAAGGATGTAAAAGGTGCTGCCGTGCGCACGAATATCCGGTTGCTCACACAGGAAGAGCGCATTGCAGCCATCGCCCGCATGCTGGGTGGTGAGAAGCCCACTGCTGCTGCCCTGGAAAATGCCCGTGAAATGATCCTCCACTAATGTTTAGCAATCATTTTATTCCCTTGTTTCCATTGGCGGCATTATGGGTATTTATTCCATTGGCGATATTGTCATGGCTGGGTAACAAGTGGTTGCAGCAATGGATACAACCCAGGAAAACATTATGGCGGCTGTTTATGTATTTCGGTGCGGCGATGCTGTTGTTAACGGCGGGTGTTTATGTGGCTGTGCGCCTGGTACTTTGGATATGGCCGCCCCATCCCTAATAAAAAACCGCGCAGCGGCGCGGTTCATAAATGCGTTTGTTGGATGATTAGTATTCGTCCTCGTTAAAGAAAAAGTCTTCCTGCGAGGGATAATCGGGCCATATATCATCGATGCCTTCGTAGATCTCACCTTCGTCTTCCAGTTCCTGCAGGTTCTCTACTACTTCAATGGGTGCGCCACTGCGGATAGCATAGTCTATCAGTTCATCTTTGGTAGCGGGCCAGGGCGCATCTTCAAGATAGGATGCAAGTTCGAGTGTCCAAAACATCGTAGAATGTCTTTAAATTTCGGCAAATGTAACAGTTAATCACAATCCACCAAATACAGTTTTTCACGTTTTTAACGGGCTTTCCGGTGGCTGCACAGCATACAAACGAATAATATTGTAGGTTCGTATTTTGCAGCCATTCAAACCAAATGATGTTAAACGCCAGTGGCATACACAAGAAATACGGGCAACTCGAAGTGCTGAAAGGGGTGAGCCTTGATATCAGGGGCGGCGAGATTGTATCTATTGTAGGACCTTCTGGCAGCGGTAAAAGCACCCTGTTGCACATTCTCGGTACATTGGATTTGCCGGACAGTGGCAGCATACGGCTCAACGGGAAAGACCTGCACGATATGCGGCCCCGCGAACTTTCGGCTTTTAGAAACCAAAATATTGGCTTTGTATTCCAGTTTCATCACCTTCTTCCGGAATTCAGTGCTTTGGAAAATGTTTGTGTGCCGGGTTGGATTGCGGGAGGAAACAAGGCAGCCATTGAAAAACGTGCGGTCGATCTCCTGGCAATGCTCGGACTTTCAGGGAGGGCCGATAATAAACCCCAACAGCTCTCCGGTGGTGAACAACAGCGTGTAGCTGTTGCACGGGCATTGATCAATCAACCCAAAATTGTTTTCGCCGACGAACCTTCCGGTAACCTCGACTCAGCCAACGCGCGTGAACTCCATGATCTTTTTTTCCGGCTCCGGAAAGAATTTGACCAGACTTTTCTGATCGTAACGCACAATGAAGAACTCGCAGCCATGAG
>JAGWTK010000619.1 GCA_028876035.1 Bacteroidota bacterium | reverse complement strand
TGCGGACAGTCGTTAGTCGGTAGTCCTTAGTCCATAGTCTGAGAGTCTGGAATTCGTGGGCTGTACTTCGTAGGAAGTGTTTATAGTTCCTGGTTTATGGTTCTTAGTTCTTTATTCGGAGTGGTTGCGGACAGTCGTTAGTCGGTAGTCCTTAGTCCATAGTCTGAGAGTCTGGAATTCGTGGGCTATACTTCGTGGGGAGTGTTCATAGTTCCTGGTTCATGGTTCTTAGTTCTTTATTCGGAGTGGTTACGGTTAATTGGGAATTCACTAGTCGGCACCTACCGGTTGATACGCAGGAAGTCAGCGTGCAATGATGGATGTTGTAGTGAAGGAATTAGCACATCTATCACATTTGTCACATTAGCACATTGACACTAGCACATTTATCACATTTGTCACATTTATCACATTAATAGTATGCTTTCTATTCAACATTTGCACGCTGGTATTGAAGACAAACAAATTTTAAAGGGAATCAATCTCAGCATAAAAGCAGGCGAGGTGCACGCCATCATGGGACCCAATGGTTCCGGGAAAAGTACCCTGGCATCGGTGCTGGCAGGTAAGCCGGATTATACCGTGACCGATGGTACCGTGGAGTTCCTGGGCAAGAACCTGCTGGAGCTTTCTCCCGAAGAACGTGCGGGTGAAGGATTGTTCCTCGGGTTTCAATACCCCGTGGAAATCCCGGGGTTAAGCACGACTAACTTTATTAAAACCGCCGTGAATGAAGTAAGAAAGTACCGCGGTGAAGAACCACTGGACGCCGTGTCTTTCCTGAAACTGATGAAGGAAAAGATGGCTTTGATGAATATTGATCAGTCGCTCCTGAGCCGCCCCCTGAACGAAGGTTTTTCCGGTGGTGAGAAAAAGCGCAATGAAATTTTCCAGATGGCCATGCTGCAGCCCAAACTCGCCATCCTCGATGAAACCGATTCTGGTTTGGATATTGACGCCATCCGTGTTGTAGCGAATGGCGTAAACAAACTCCGCAATAAAGACAACGCGGTGTTGCTGGTTACGCATTACCAGCGTTTGCTCGATTATATCGTACCCGATTTTGTGCACGTGCTGTACAAAGGCCGGATCGTTAAATCCGGTACCAAGGAGCTGGCCTTCGAGCTGGAAGAGCGTGGCTATGATTTCATCAAAAACGAAATTCACCTTGCAGAGCAGGCCCAGTAAACCTGATTATTCAAAACAACCGCAGGGATTACCCAATCCCTTTTGATACCATGAGTGCTACTGATTTTACTTCGCAGTTCAATACCGTTCCTAAAGACGCGTTGAATCCCATCCGGGAAAAAGCCTTCCAGGCCTTTACCCAGCTGGGTCTGCCAGGTCCCAAACACGAAGAATGGAAATACACCCGTATTGGCGGACTCTTTAACAAAGAATACCTGCTTACAGGTGCGGCGGCAGATATAAAACTAACCGACGCGCAATTAGCAGACGTTCGCTTACCCGGATGGGAGCAGGCAAATGAACTGGTATTTGTAAACGGTGTTTTCTCCGCTGCCAGTTCCGTTATCCGCTCTGCTGCCTTAACGGTGTTGCCTTTAGAAGAGGCTGCTACCGGCGCATATGCATCACTGGTAGCTGCCCATCTCGGCGCGAGCGCAAAATACCTGAACGACGGCATCAACGCACTCAATACCGCGTTTATCCATGGTGGCATTTTTGTTCATGTAAAAAAGGGGTCGGCAGTGGAGCACCCGGTATACATCTACCACCGGCTGAATGCAGGCTCTGTACTCGCACAGCCCCGCAGCCTGGTGTATCTTTCTGAAAACGCACAGATTCAGATTACGGAAAACATCCGCACAGAAGGCGGAGCAGAAAGCTTCACCAATGCTGTCATGGAAATTGTTGTTGAACAGGATGCCTTGCTGGAACTCTATAAAATTCAAAACGACTTAACGGGTAACCACCAGGTGAACACCACGCATATCCACCAAACCGGCAAGAGCTATACCCACACCGTTACGATTAGCCTTAATGGCGGTGTTGTGCGAAATAACTTAAACCTCGTATTGGGTGCAGAACATTGTGAAGCCAACCTGTACGGTTTGTATTTCGGAGATGCACAAACGCATATCGACAACCATACGGTGGTTGACAATGTGAAACCGCACAACCTCAGCAATGAATTGTACAAGGGCATTATGGATGGCAACAGCACGGCGGTGTTCAACGGTAAAATATTCGTACAGCCACAGGCACAAAAGACCAACGCCTTTCAGTCGAATAAAAATATCCTGCTCTCCAATGACGCAACGGTAAACACCAAGCCGCAGCTGGAAATCTATGCTGATGAT
>JAGWTK010000087.1 GCA_028876035.1 Bacteroidota bacterium | reverse complement strand
CGCCCCTGTACTGCTGTCCACCAAACTAAACGAAGGCGTTATTGGATCTCCTTTGCTCACCCACACGGCCGTTTTCGGCGACTGGCAGGGATAGCCTAGCTGGTTGATGCGGATCCAGGATTGAGCTGGAACATGAAGATGAAGCAGGTTTATGAAGACGACCAGTATAGAAATATGCTTGCGTTTTGTCAAATGTTTAAGAGTTTAAAAGTTTAAGAGTCGTCTGTCTGTAGCCTGATGCGAACCGGGGAGTACCTGAGTGTTCAGCCCCGGGTTCAATTCGATTCAAAAATATTTTTCTTCCATGTAGTTGCTCCTTCTATGAAGGAGAAAAACTGGCGGATATTGCAAAGTCTGTGACTGTTTGATGCAAGCGCTCGTCGAGTTTGTTACGCATAAGAACCCTTAAACTCTTAAACACTTAAACTTTTAAACCCCGCTACTCCCCTTCTCCGGAAATCAGCTCCTGTTCTTCGTTTCCCGGTAAAGACTCCACCTCCCGCAAGCTCCGCTGAATCGCCCGTGTCCGTTTTCCCATCAGTTCATCCAGCTGTCCGCTCGCCTGCTGCAGGTTCTTCTGCGCTTTCTCAAGTAGTCCGCCGAACTTGCCGAACTCTGCTTTCACGACCGACAATGTTTGCCATACCTCACTGCTTCTTCGCTGCAGGGCGAGGGTGCGAAAGCCCATTTGCAGGCTGTTTAAAATCGCTGCCAGGGTGGTAGGACCCGTAACAATTACTTTGTATTCCCGCTGGAGCAGTTCCAGCAAGCTGGCTTTCCGAACGATCTCGGCATATATACCTTCAAACGGAAGGAACATGATCGCGAAATCAGTCGTATTCGGCGGATCGAGGTATTTCTCGCTGATCTCACGGGCCATTTTTTTCACGGTGGCTTCCAAATTTCGGGTAGCCGCTTCCGTTAGTGCCGGGTCGCTGCTGTCGAAAGCATCCTGTAATTGCTGGTATACTTCGGCCGGGAACTTCGCGTCTACTGGCAGGTACACGCTATCGCCTGCCTGCTCGCGCCCGGGTAATTTAATCGCAAACTCTACATGATCAGAAGAACCGGCCTTCGTTTTTACATTCGCTGCATATTGTTCCGGGGCCAGTATTTGCTCGAGTAACATCGACAGTTGTACTTCGCCTATGCCGCCGCGCATCTTTACATTGGCCAGCACGCGCTTCAATCCGCCCACGTCCTGTGCCAGCACCTGCATCTCCCCAAGACCTTTTTGCACCCGTTCCAGTTGTTGTCCTACTATTTCAAATGATTGCCCCAATCGTTCCTGCAAGGTCTTCTGCAGTTTTTCATCAACCGTCACACGCATCTCTTCCAGCTTCTTCTCATTGCTTTCCATCAATGCAGCCTGTGTTTTCTCCAGGTCTTCAAACTTCTCCCGCTGGAGCCGGCTGAAGGTGTCAAGGGTAGCGCGCATCAACTGGTGATCGTTTCTGGAAGATTCTCCCATTAATGACAAGCTTTTTTCTACCTGGAGATTGATTCTCTCGAGCTGCTGGACCGACTGGTCGCTCATCGCCTGCTGTGCCTGGCGCATTTCTTCCCACTGCAGTTTCTGTGCCGCAGCAAAATCCCGGAAGAGCTGTGTAGCCGTTTCGGTGTTGCTTTCCTGGTACGAACAGAGTGTTTGTTCGAAAGTCCTGAAGTATTCCAGCTGCTGCTCTGCCAGTCGCGCGAGCGACTGCTGCAGGTCATTGTTCAGCTGGTGAATAGCGGATCCCAGTTCATCGCGGTTGGAACGGGCTAACTGGGCCGACTCATTCCGATTCAACGCGAACTCTTCGCGAATGGAGGCCTGGAGTTGGTTCAACTGTACCGAAAGCATGGCGGCTTCCTTGTTCTGGCCGGGCCTGAAAAGCCAGGTAACAACGAAAATCAGGATCTGCAACACGAGCACGATTATCAACAACAACTGTACAAGCATAGTATGGTATAAAGTTAATCGGGTGTTTCCATTTTGCATCCAACGGGTTGAATACTTTTGCAAAAACAGCAGGCAATGGAATTTCGTTATGCATCGATCGCAGATCTACCTAAGTTAAGTCAACTGTTTAATGACTACCGGGTGTGGTACCATCAAAAGTCCGACCTGTCCGGTGCGCAGCATTTTTTACAGGAGCGGTTGCAACTACAGCAATCAACCATCATTGTGGCGGAGGAGGGCGGACAATTGCTCGGGTTCACCCAGTTGTATCCTATTTTTTCCTCGGTGCGTATGAAGCCTGCCTGTTTGCTCAATGATTTGTTTGTAGCGGCAACCGCGCGGAAAAAAGGGGTGGCGGCAAACTTATTGGCCAAAGCCGCTGAACATGGTCGGTCTGTGAATGCAGCCTGGTTGTTGCTGCAAACGAATGATGATAATTTTACTGCACAGTCGATCTATGAGAAGAATGGCTGGAAACGGGTCAAAGACTTTTTCTACGAGTTTGATTTGACGGGTGCTTAAAACCAGCCTCTGCGCCGGAATACGCCCAGCATCCATACCGGCACAATCAGCATGGCCGATACGGCGATAAGAAAGCCGTATTTGTTATGGATATAGGGAATACGGTCGAAGTTCATTCCGAATATACCACCGATCACAGTAGCCGGTGCCATCAAACAAGTAACGACCGCCATTACTTTCATTACCTCATTCATCCGGAGGTTCACGTTATTGAGGTAGAGATCCTGCATGCCCATCATCATATCGCGGTAGTTCTCTGTTAGATCAAAGGCCTGCACAATGTGATCATACACGTCTTTAAAGTATTTCGTCGTTCTTTCTTCAATTAAGTCACTTTCGCTCCGGATAAACCCATTGAGCAGCTCCCGCACCGGTGCGATATTTCGTTTGAGTACGATGAGTTCCTTTTTGAGCTGGTTGATCCCCGCCAGCGAACGTGAATTGCTGTTACGGATAACATCTTCCTCTGCCATTTCAATTTTCTCCCCCAGCTTTTCCATTACCAGGTAATAGTTGTCAACAATCATATCCAGCATGGAATACAGGAGATAATCGGCGCCGCGCTGCCGAACCGCTGATTTGGCAATACCCAGTTTATGGCGAAGGGGATCAAACACGTCGCGGTGTGCGTCTTCCTGGAAACTAAGTACGAAATTTTCGCCCAGCACAATACTAATCTGCTCTGTTTCTACCGTACTTGTTTTCTCATTGTAGTAGAGCATGTTCAGCAAGCAAAACATCCGGCCCTCCACCTCGTCCATCTTCGGGCGCTGGTTGATGCTTAAAATATCTTCCGTAATCAGGGCATGCACACCAAAATGTGCACCTACTTTCTCCACGTCATTCTTTCGCAAACCATCGATATTTATCCAGGTGATGCCGCCTTTCTCCCTAAAGTCCAGGCAGGCTTCGGTGTTTTGCAACTCATCCTGGAAAAGATGATCGGCATTGTAGTTGTACACATATATTGAAACCGCTTCCGCTTCCTTGCGGGAAGTGGCGAGGGTCGGATTCACACTGAGGATCTCTTTGGTCCGCTTGGTGCCAAACAAAGCGGGTACACCCAGGTACCGGAGATATTTATTTTGCCGCATGCTTTAAAGATAAAAGAATTTTAAAGTCTGTTGTCAGTCGGGTTGAACCGGATCCTTCTGATCATTCCCTGCTATCTGCTGGCGGTATTTATTGTACAGGAATGAAATAATCAGCAGCAGCACGCCAAGCGATACAAACACGATCGTTTTTGGGATTGTTTCCAATTCCGCAATATCATAAAAGAATAGCTTCACGAGCGTCAAACCGAAGACGACAAAGGCCAATACGCGCAGGTGCTGTTTGTTTTTCCAGATGCCGAACACAACAAGGGCCAGCGCATATACTCCCCATAGTATACTCAACCCCAGTTTATATTGCGATTTCGATCCCGCGAGCACCAGCCAGTTCACCAGTTCACTGCTCAATACCCATAACAATGCGATGGCTACAAAAAGATCCAGGATAGTTGAAAACGGATCCATTGGCAGATAAGTACGCTGTAGTCGCCGGAGAATCCATACAAGCAATCCTGCCACAGCCAATGAAATATAACGGATACCCGCAACCGAACCAACAGATAACCGGATGGCGTCCGGAAGTCCAGCTGAACTGTACTCATCGCGCAAATTGCTCAAAAGCAGCAATCCTTTTGACAGGAATAAAAATACGACCAGTGCTGTAATGCTTATCACCGCCATGGCCAGCTTCCGGTTCTTTATCCAATATTCGTTGGCTGCAGTAAGTGCGGCAGCGAACAACATTGTGTAAATAATAAGCCAAACAGATGTAAGGGTTTCAAAAAAGTTGAACGACCCGGGAACAGCACCTGGCTGCCCGTGCAGGTGGGCAGCCTGATTGTTCCAGTAACGTACGATTTCCGTACTGAATGAAACATAGAGCACTACTACTAAAACTACGGGCGCTACCCAGGCAGCAAATACGTTGCTATGTTGCCGTGTCTTATCCTTTATTTGGTACCTGTGTGCGGTCCAAACCATGCCTGCACAGGCTGCCACAAACAGCAAGTTGGAAAGAAAAGAAATATTGAACAGGGGCATTGGATGCAAGCCCGAAACAGCATCTTTCCACCAATCATCCATCAGGCTTAATAACGAAAGAAGAAAAAGTGGTACAGACAGGTATTCATACACCAGGTCATTCCGGTTTCGGCCTATCCAGAAGAGCAAGCAAGCTTCCCCGATCCATAACAAAGTCACCCAATTGCCATTCAACTGAACCGGCACAGCGATGGTAATAAACAGCAAAGCCAATCCTCCGGCGAGGTAAAACAAGCTTCGATCGGCCAGTTTTCGGGTATAGATTAGAAAACCAACCAGGGCATGTATCGCCGCATTCGCTGCGGTAAACAAGCCAGCTTTATTGTCCGCCATACCACGCTGGAGCAGGGTATAGCCCAATCCGAAAAAGATAAATGCATTGGATAGAAGCAGTGCTATATCGGGCAGCGCAAACTTTTCATTGCGGAGTAGTTTGTATACAAGAAATACGGAATAGAACTCTATAAAGAACAGCAGCAGGAAACTCCATGCGAGCTGCTGGTGGCCGGCACTGTCTCCCAAAAAATACCAGCTGCCAAAAATTACCCAACTGAGCAGGAATGCGGCATAATAAAGCGATTTCCAATAGCGCAGCACGGCAACCGCCAGGATACCGGCGTTGATGATGGCCATATAACTGAACAGTATCCAGGTGCGCCCGGAATGATCTCCCAGCAAAAATGGTATTGCATAGGCACCCACTAGTCCAATATGCGCAATAACAGTGGCATTAAACCTAATGGCGGCATACACTGTTCCTACGGTTAACACCAACATCAGCATAAAACTGACCAGCTGCGGTAACAAATGATAAAACGAAAATGCGGCGTAGGTAACAAAATACATTACGGCCATTGACCCGCTTACCAGCACAGCACTGTAAGCGTGGTACTTCTCTTTGAGCCGGACGCCCACCAATAGCAGGGCAGTACCGGCAGCATATCCCAAAACGATACGCATAACCGGACTGATCAAATTGTGATCGATGGAGTATTTGGTGCCGATGGCCACCCCAATCACCGTGATGATGATACCAATTTTGTTGATGATATTTTCCCCGATCAACCGTTCCAAAGCATTCTTCCCATCGGGCTGCTGTTTAGCGGGAGCAGGTTTGGAAATGGTGGCTGGCTTGGGCTGTTGCACTGGAAAGGAAGATGGATTCGTATCGGCAGGATCCGGCATCACGGTAAATCCGGAATGCGGCATCGGCCTGGACAAAGGTGGTTCAACCGGCTTTCTCAGTTGGTACAGTTCTTCCCGAAGCAATCGGATTTCCCTGGAGAATTGTTCCTGCTGCCTGGAGAGCGCCTCCAGCCTTAGCAGCAGCTGGTTGATCCGGTCCGACTGATCTTCCTGGCTCATAAGAGGGGTTTAGACAAACAAGATACTGTGTGTCCCCGAATATTTGTAGAACGATAATCTTTTAATAAAAAAGCCAGGCAATGCCCGGCTTTTCGAATTATAATTTTTCATACAATCTGCGCAGCTTATCCCGCGTCATGATCTTTTCCCAATCCTTTCCCAGCGCATTTTCCCAGAGCGGCTTCATGCCCATCGACACGTCAATCATCTTATCGAATTGTTCGTCGCTAAGGCCTTTGCAAATGCCTTTCGGAATATCGATCTTGTTTTTCTCCACCATGTACTTGAATTCTTTCACACCCGCAGGATAATATTCTTCCAGTTGATCCATTACAATACAGTTGCCAATTCCATGCTTGGTGCCGAGTAAATAGCTGAGGCCATAACTCACCGCGTGCGCTACACCCACCTGCGAATACGCAATGCTCATACCGCCCGCATAGGAGGCCATCATCAGCATATCGTCCGATGCTTCATCCCAGTGATCCTTTTCTACAAATACCTTCTGGCAAAGTTGCAGGGCCTTCTCTCCGTAACTCTTGCTGAATTCATTCAAATAAGTGCCTTCCAGACTTTCGATGCAATGGATATAACAATCCATCCCGGTATAGAAACGCTGGTTTACCGGCGCATTGGCCGTAAGCTCCGGATCCAGAACGATTTGATCAAAGGGTGTGAAGTCGGAGTTCATGCCGAGCTTACGCGTTGGGCCGGTGAGCACGGTCGTACGCGACACTTCGGCGCCTGTACCACTCAGTGTTGGAATACCTGCTTTGTATACGCCGGGATTTTTTACGAGATCCCAGCCCTGGTAATCCGCTGCTGAACCGGGGTTGTTGATCATCAGTGAAACCGCCTTGGCCAGGTCCATCGCCGAGCCACCGCCGATACCGATTACGCCGCTCACGGTACCGAACTCTTGTTTCAGGCCCGTGGCCAGCTGGTCTACATAACTCGTCTTCGGTTCGTAGGTGACATCTACATAAATAACCACATCGTTATCACGGAGGGGAATCCTGTTCACGAGTGGCTTGCCTTCAAAGAAATGATCAACCAGGAATACCATGGGCAATCCTTTCCTGCGCTGCGGTGCCAGTATTTCATCGAGCTGGTTGAAACTGCCGCGGCCATATACCACGTAGCTCACCATTTTAAAGTTGCGGAATTTCATTGCGGATAAATTAAAAGGCGAATGTACTGTAATAAAAAATAAGGCAACACCTCTTCCATACTCGACAAAATTGTAAGAACTTGTCGAAAACCTGCCTATGCCCGAAGCAAGAGAATCCTTTACCGCAGAAGGAGAAAAAGACGCGCTCCTGTGTTATGCCTGGCTTAGTTGCCAATCCCTCCGCTGGGAACCAATATTTTCAGATAACATTACCATCCATGCGATGGCACCGGCGGTTTGGCCCGCCAGGCGAAGACAGATAAAGATTTCGCTTCGTGAGAATGAATTTGAAATAGAAAGCGCGAATCTTTCCGACGAGCCCACAGACGCAGGCGGTCGTAACCAAAGGAATCTTTTCGACTTTCGCAATGCCTTCAACCAGATTAGCCGAACTACTCCGGTTGAAGCACTCGGACCCGTTTTACTGTTACTCCGCCAGGCATCCAGCCCCGTTCAGGAACCGGAGACTACACCTGCTGAAGAATCACTCACACCCGAACAAAGCATTGACTTCGGTGGTCAAAGCATCTACATGACTTATGCGTTGATGGCCATCAATGTGTTTGTTTTTATCTGTATGGCGCTCGATGGCGCAGGACTGTTCGCACCCGATGGGCAGGTACATCTTAACTGGGGCAGCAATTTTGCGCCGCTTACACTAAATGGTGAATGGTGGCGCTTGTTCACCAGTATGTTCCTTCATTTCGGAATTTTTCATCTTGCCATGAACATGTTTTGTTTGTACTCCGCCGGCATTTACCTGGAGCCATTACTTGGCAAGGCTCGTTTCCTGCTGGTATACTTGTGCACGGGCGTATTCGGTGCATTGCTGAGCCTCTGGTGGCACAATCCACCGGTTAACAGTGCAGGTGCATCCGGCGCGATTTTCGGTCTATACGGTGTTTTCCTCGCACTGCTTACCACAAAGCTGCTTCCAGCAGATATGCGGCGTCCACTCTTACAAAGTTGTTTGGCTTTTATTGCGTACAATCTTTTTATGGGCCTGCGCGGGAACATCGACAATGCCGCACATCTCGGTGGCGTGCTCAGCGGGTTTGCATTCGGCTACCTGATGTACCTGGGTTTACGCGAAGAAGAGAGGGGTCGATCTGCCCTGTGGCTCTCCGCAGTGCTGGTTATTTTTACAGGGGCCTGCACGAAAACGTTTCTTTCAACGCATCAGACGATCGCCTGGCCAGAACCCGTTACCGTCAACGAAATGCCGCCTCCACCGCCGGAAGCATCCACTTCCGCTAATGAGTCTTCAACAAATGAACCGGCCGGCGCGGACGAGGAAAAATACAGGTACGGTATCCAAAGTTTTACGCAGTTTGATGAAAAGGGTTTGCAGATACTCAACGAAACATCAGATGACGATTTGCAGCATGCCAATGATTTGGGGAGTTTTGCGCGGGTCGATTGGGAATCAGCCATGGATGTGGCGCATGATATGAAGAACTACAAGGTAGCTGCCAACAAACAAAAGCTTGCCCAGATGCTGGAAGAATATGCGAAACTTCGCCTCGTACAAATAGAAGTATTAGCCGACGATTTGCGCGCGAAACGCGGCCATTCGTCAAAGTCGGTCAACCTCGAAAGGCAAATCTTCGACATGCAAAAACTTATAAAAAAGATGGCTCCATCACCATATTGATCGCAGTGGCCAGATGGTAAGTCCGGCCATTTGCCCGGTTTCCATACCGAACAGTTCGATGCCTTTCGCAGATGGCGGATTAAAATATTGTGCGGTCAAGGCTGCCTCCCCGTTATTAGCAAATACTTCTACCACACTGTGGTCGATAAATATTTGTAAACGAAGGGCCTTTTGCCCCAGCTGTATTTTTGTACTGTAGCGGTGCATTTTTGCGAAACTGGCATTGAACGACTGCACCGATGTGTTGCCACGTTCAATGTACAATTCACCTGAACTGGCATCATACCCGATTTCCAGCGAATAGTCTGCTCCGGCCGCAACACGAATGCCGCTCATTCCATGACCTGGCTTGTATACGAGCAACACTTCAGCTTGATTGGTTTCAACAGACAGCGGCTTGCCTGATTGGATCGGGCCCTGCACAAGGGGCTTCAAACGTAATTGCCGGAGTGCAGAAACTGGGGTGGTGCTCAGGGACCAACCTGTTTTACTACGCACCGCCATCAGTGTGCGGGGCAAGGACATCATGCCTTTCCATGGCTCGGTAGGAATGTCATTGGCATAATTCCAGTTGTTAACCCAGCCGATGGCGACAGGCGTTTGCTTTGCCGGTAGTTGGTTAAAGCTTATCGCGGCATAATAGTCCGGTCCATAGTCTGGTCGCTGTACAGGATTTCCGCTTGTTTCGCTGATGAATTGTTTTCCGTCAAATTCACCGATAAAATATTGCATCGACGCATTCATGGACATCTGCAGCAGCCATTTGTACTTACCCGGATTTCCTTGCACCGGGATTTTCACGAGGTCAGGGCATTCCCAAACACCGCTGGTATCGCCTTTAGGACCAAAGCTGCTCATCAGTTTCCAGGAAAGCAAATTAGGAGAGCGATAAAACTGCACCTGGTGTTCTACCGGTAACACCACTGCCATTACCCAATAGTTGCCCGGCGTGTACCAAAACACTTTGGGATCGCGAAAGTCTTTTTTGTGCAAATCAAGAATCGGGTTGTGGTTGTATTTGGTCCAGTGAATTCCGCCATCTACACTGTAGGCGAGGTGCTGACTCTGGTTTACATTTTCGATATGGCCGGTATAGATGGCTACCATCGGGGGGGAGGCTTTGGTGCCCAGGCCCGACGTATTGTTGACGTCATTAATACAGGTACCGGAAAAAATCATCGTGTCTTTTTCTTCTGCGAGCGCCAGCGGTTGCGGCGTCCAGTGAACGAGATCCTTACTCGTTGCATGGGCCCAGCTCATGTGACCCCATCGATTGCCTTCGGGGTTGTATTGATGAAACAAGTGGTAAACGCCGTTCCGGTAAACGAGGCCGTTCGGATCGTTGCACCAGTTTACGGCAGGAGAATAATGGTACCGCGGGCGGTAATTTTCGTCGTATTTCGTTTGTGCGCCAGCGTTATACTGTATCAGTGTGAGTACACAAACCAGGAGCAGGAGTCGCATGGCAGATTTATTTTATCAGGGTTTGATAAGTTTTTTCTCGAGGTCTTCCAAAGAAACGTTTTTCGTTTCGGGCATTTTGGTGAGTACCCAGATGAGCTGGAATACCATCATCACGGCAAAGAACAGGAATATTTTTTCGGGTGTGTTTTTGAAAATCCCTTTTTGATCATCCAGGAAAACGGGCGTAACCAGGGTGATCAGCGCAGCAAATACCCAATGCACACTCGCGCCAAAAGATTGTCCGAGTGCACGAATTTTATTGGGAAAGATTTCCGAAATAAATACCCAGATAACAGCGCCTTGTCCCACTGCGTGCGATGCGATAAACACCAGCAGGAAACTAAGCAGGAAACCAGCACTTGCGTGTGTGTAAAAAGCCCATGCAACCATCGACAAACTGAGGATATAACCCAGCGAACCAATGATCAGCAAGGTTCGGCGACCCAGTCGATCGATAAGGTAGAGTCCAACGAAAGTAAACACCAGGTTGGTGCCGCCAATGGCAATGGAGTTGAGCAGCGAGTCTTTGGCTGCCAGGCCGGCCTTGGCCAATATCTCAGGCGCGTAATAAAGAATAAAATTGATACCCGAAACCTGGTTGAAAAAAGCCACCATAAAAGCCAGCCAGATAACCCGTGCGTGTTTGGCGCTGAAAAAATCCGCGGTACCGGCGGCGGCCGCTTCGTGTTTGTTGCTCTCGATTATTTGATTGATTTCTGCCTGAGTATCGGTTACACCAATTTGTTCCATTATTTTTTTGGCTCCGTCCAAATCGTTTTTACGGGTAACCAGCCAGCGCGGACTTTCAGGCACACCGAATACCATCAACACATAGATGACAGAGGGTATGGCCAAGACCCCCAGCATCCAGCGCCAGTCATTGGCACCACCCACCCCCTGCAGGAAGTAATTGGACAGAAAAGCAATGAGAATGCCGAACACGATATTGAACTGGTACATGGCTACCAGGCGGCCACGGGTGGCGGGGGTAGATATTTCAGAAATATACGTAGGTGCCACTACCGATGAAACACCGATGCCAATACCACCAATGAAACGGAAAAAAGAGAAAGTGTAGGGGTCGGGCGCCAGCGCTGAACCAATTGCGGAGATGGCAAAGAATAGACCGATCCACAACAAAACTTTTTTGCGGCCATATTTTTCCGTGGGCCAGCCGCCGAAAATCGCGCCTATTACTGTTCCCCAGAGGGCCATCGACATAATGAAGAATCCGTGGAAGAGCGGTGTTGTGTGCCAGAGTTCTTTGATGGGAAGATTTGCCCCGGAAATAACAACGGTATCAAAACCAAAAATAAAACCGGCAAGCGCGGCTACAATAGACCATTGGAAGAGCCTGTTCTTGTTCATGTGCAATCGTTGTGGTTGAACAAGAAAGATAGCAAATGCGGGGCAATCGGCCTGCTATTGACATTGAGGGCACAAAAAAAGAGCCTTCGTTAGAGGGCTCTGTTTCTTATTGGCTCAGAAAAATTTCTTGGTCCTGGACAGATGGTTGACTGGTTTTCTGAGTAGGATTGGAGTTTCTTACAGGATTTGGATCG
>JAGWTK010000086.1 GCA_028876035.1 Bacteroidota bacterium | reverse complement strand
AAGTAGTCGCCTGAATGCTATTCTCGCTTAATCCCAAGCTTTTTCATCCTTGCTTCCAGGGTGGTTGGATTCAAACCCAGGATTTTTGCTGCGCCGTTTTCGCCGCTTACTTTCCAGTTCACGCGCTTCAGCACTTCGAGGATATGCTGTTTTTCTACATCATCCATGCGCATACTCGCTTTGTCTTTCCCGGCTTTTGTTGCGGGCAGCCAGTCGCCATAGGTGAGGCTGTTACCCGGACTAATAATCATCGCGCGTTCGATCAGGTTTTCCAGTTCCCGGATATTGCCTGGCCAGTTATAATCGCTGAGCGCAGCAATCACCTCGGGTTCAACATGGATGATGCGCTTCCCGATTTTTGCCTCGTGTTTCTGGCAGAAATGTTTTACGAGCAGCGGAATATCTTCTTTGCGGTCGCGCAGTGGAGGTGATACAATGGGAAAGACATTGAGGCGGTAGAAAAGATCTTCGCGGAATTCTTTTTTGTCGATGGCCTGTTCCAGGTTGCGGTTGGTAGCGGCAATGACGCGTACGTTCACCTTCATGGTGCGGGGATTGCCCAATCTCTCAAACTCGCCTTCCTGCAAAATGCGCAACAGTTTCGCCTGCAACTCTACCGGCAGTTCTGCAATTTCATCCAGGAAGATGCTGCCGCCGTCTGCTAATTCAAACCGTCCGATCTTCTTATCAAGCGCGCCGGTGAAGGCGCCCTTTTCATGACCAAACAATTCGCTTTCGATCAGGTTGGCCGGAAGCGTAGCGCAATTGACTTTCACCAATGGCCGTTTGCTGCGGTTGCTGATATTGTGCACTGCTCTTGCCAGCAGTTCTTTTCCGGTACCGCTTTCGCCGGTGATCAGCACGGTCGCATCGGTAGCGGCTACTTTTTCAATCTGCTGCAATACTTTTTGAAAGTTCTTGCTCTTGCTAACGATCTCTTCAAAGTTGTGGTTGAGTTTTATCTCTTCCTGCAGGTATTGGTTTTGGGCGAGGAGCCGGGCTTGTTCCTGTTCCAGCAATACTTTTTCGGTGATATCAATAAACATGGTACGGGTGAACATACCGCCCACGTCGGGGTTCGACCACCATTGGATCCAAATCGGTTGGTTGTTGTCTTTGCGCCTTAGTTCGAGTACAACGCCGCTCGTATCGGTACCCCTGCCTACCGATGCAAAGGCTTCGTCGAAGCGTCGTTTTGCTTCCGGCGTATCGGCAATCAGGTCTTTTCCGTACAGCTGCGGCACTTCGCCCGGTTGTATGCCAAGAATGCGCATCGCCGCCCGGTTCATTTTGATGAATTTTGAATCCAGTCCCTCGTGTACATAAGCAATCGGTGCTTCTTCGAAGAGATCGCGAAACCGTTGTTCACTTTCTTTGAGCAGGCTTTCCAGTTCGAGGTTGGCAGCCATTAACTGGTCCTCTGCTTTGAGGCGTTCGATTTCAGCGCCGGCGCGGGCTGCGAAGATGCGCAGTATGGCGACCTGGTTTTGTTCATCTACCATTGGTATCCTATCAAAAGCCGCGACATTACCGATCACTTTTTTGGTAGAGGGGCTATAGATGGGAACCGCGAGCCAGGATTTCTTACCTTTTTCACGCGGAAAGTATTCATCAAGCCGGTCCGCACAGAAAAATTCTTTTCCCTGCATCACGATTTCGCAGGGTGTTCCCGTAGTATCATATTCTATATTCTCCAGGACTTCCTTCCGGTCTACATACGACAGCATGCGCAATTTGGTCTGCTGGTCATGGGAGCAGGCGACGACCATGGAGTAGCGAACCTTGAGTGTTTCGGTAATAAACTTCGCGAGCTCGCGGAAATAGTCTTCACCGGTGAGCGAAGAAGTCGCTTCCGAAATTGCCTGGAGGATGCTTTCTTCTGCCTGGCGTCTTCGAAGGTCTCGGGCAATGCAGCAGACAATATCTGTTTCGCCGGTTCGTATGAGGCAGCCGGTTATGTCCACTTCGAAGAGAAATCCTGCTTTATTCTTTATTTGTGTGGTCCCAAATGCTTCTTTGTTTGTTTTGAGATGCTGCCATAGATCGTCCCAGTTGGCCATGGTACCTGAAACAAAAATGTCGGAAGCGTTCAATTGGGTGAGTTCTTCGGATGAGTAACCGCAAAGGATAGACGCAACCCGGTTAACCTGGCTGATCTGTTGGTTGGGGTGAATGAGGAATATTGCTTCTGTGAGATTTTCCATAACAGATGCAAAAAAAGCTTGCCCTTTGTGGAGGGCCGACTGGTCCGTATGCTCCATAAATGTAGGAATGTTAGGCGCGCGATCGCGCAAGTTGTTTTTTAATTAAAGTAGTAATGGGGAGTTAGGGTCAGAAACGGTGGTGGAAGGCGCTGCCGGCCATTGAACAAATGACGTTCGGCGCGCCTGTTAACAAAGCATGTTCCAGCCAGTGCTGGGAGTAATGAACTTTCATAATTGGTAGTCTAGTACTCAAAAATAAAAGTGCTGTCCACGGGTGTTTGTCGGACATGCGACAAGTCGGCTTGTCACTGTTTCGAAAACGAACAGTGAAAAGATTGAAGTCGCTTTCTTTTTTGATGCCAAGCGGTTGATGGTCAGATGATCATATGCGGTTGTGGGTACCG
Source organism: Bacteroidota bacterium (assembly GCA_028876035.1). Taxonomy (GTDB): domain Bacteria; phylum Bacteroidota; class Bacteroidia; order Chitinophagales; family Chitinophagaceae; genus JACMLD01. Next base: position 9,198 of record JAGWTK010000086.1, on the reverse strand, counting down.
GTTAGAAGAGAAAGCAGGATGGGGCTCCTGAACAATTGTAACATTTTGTTGGGAAAGAAGTGGACTCATACAGAAAGCTGCGGTGAAAAAGGCCAACCGGACCAACATGCAAGGGTGAAACGAATGACGAAGTCTGATCTAGCTCCTGTAGCGTCATTCCCGCCCCGAGCGGGAATCTCACCCATCAGTAAGCAATGAATTGAAGATGCTTCGGTGTTTCCAAAGACCGTCACAACGTAACAATTCTTTTTTCAATGGCTATCCGCACCAAATCAGCGGTGTTGCGGGCATCCATTTTCTGCAGCAGGCTTTTGCGGTAGGTGTCAACGGTATTGACGCTGATCTTTAATTGTTCGGCGATTTCCTGGTTGATAAATCCCTGGACGATGAGCTGCAGCACTTCGAGTTCGCGTCTGCCAATCACCAGTTTATTGCCTTCCCTTTGCTTTTCTCCCTGCAACGCTTTACCTGCTTCGAAACTCATATAGGTTTTTCCCCTGGCGGTATCACGGATGGCGGTGACCAACTCGGTTTGAGAAGCATTTTTCAATAAGTACCCCGAAGCGCCCATATCCATCATCTGCCGCACATAACTGCCCTGGCTAAACGTAGTGAGTACAACAATGGCCATGGATGGATACAATTCGCGGAAGCGCTTGCAGAGATCGCTTCCGTTGCCGTCGGGCAGATTGATATCGAGCAGGAGGACATCGGGTTTATGCGTTTTTAAAAAACTGCTGCCGGAAGCGGCGGTGGAGGCTGAGCCGATCAACTCAATATCATGCTCTTGCTGCAGCAAAGATCGGATGCCCTCTACCACCATGTAATGATCTTCTATGATGAATACCCGGATCATTTCTTGTTGATATCAAATTCAAAATTAACCGAAGTGCCTTTGCCGGGTTCTGATTGAATATTGTACTGTCCCTGGAGTAGTTCGCTGCGGGAAAGAATATTCTTCCAGCCCATGGACGGACTGTTCCCTGCTGCATCCGGATTCATTCCCTTGCCATTGTCTTCCACATTCAGCACCAGTTTTCCGTTTTCGAAAAAGACCTGCACCAATCCTTCGGTAGCATGGGCATGTTTAATGATGTTGTTGACCAGTTCCTGTATGATCCGGTAGAGCGAAAGCAATACCGATTGTTCTGCCTGCAAGCCGTCAAGTCCCATGGATTGATAACTTAAACGGATCAGTCCATTGCGATTAATATCTTCTGTGAAATCCCGCAGTGCCGCATCCAGTCCGAACTTAATGAGCGCTTCTGGCATCAGGTTTTGTGCTACACGGCGCATTTCATTGATGGAACTATCCAGCATATCCATACTTCGCTCAAAGGCCTGTTGGTTTTCGGCCGTCATGATAAGGTTGCCTTTCATATTTTGTAAGGAGAATTTTGCGCCGCTGAGCATCCCGCTCAAACCATCGTGCAGATCTTTTGCAATCCGTCTTCTTTCTTTTTCTTCACCAGCCAATACCGCTTCAGTAGCAGTTAGTCTTTTTTCCGCTTCCAGTTCGGCGATTCTTTGTGTCTGTATGGTCTGCCGGTTTTTGTAGTTGCGATACAGGAGGTAGGTAACAAAGCAAAGCGTAAGAGCGGATCCTCCCAATAGATAGTTGAGGGTGGATCGTTGTTTTATCTCTGCCTTCTGTAGTTTGATTTGAGATTCTTTCTTATCCGATTCATATTTCGCCTCCAGTTCTGTGGCATATTTTTTTCGTTCCAATCCCGAAGAAGAATCGTATAAACTATGGAAGCGCTGGAAGTGTTCGTAGGCATCCTTGTATTCACCGGCAGCAGCATAGGCTTTGCTGAGGGTAAGGTGTGCGTCCGACTGTTGCGGAATATTCTTATTTGTCTCCGCCATTTGCAGTGCTTCAAACAATAATTCTTTCGCCTTCTTGTAATCCTTGAGCATGACATAGAGATGGCCCATGTTCTGCAACGGTTCTACATAATCCCTGGCAACATGATGGTCCTTTGCAAACTGGAGGGCCTGCCCGAAAAAATAAAGGGCACTGTCGTATTGCTGTAAATTATCGAATGTATTTGCAGCTAGCAAGTAGTAGATCTGGAAGCTGTGGTAGGCCAGATCGGGTCCGATTCTTTTTACGAGGGTATCGTAAAGAATGAAGTAGAACTGCCTCGCCGTGTCAACACATTTCTTGGCAGTCTGAAAATCGTTGATTCGTGTATAATACAGGCTGACGTTTAGGTATTCTGCAAACAATTCTTCCTTGCGTTGGCGCTCCCGTGCGAATGCGATGGCGCGATCGTACCATTTGTGTTCATTCAATGAATCCGCTGCACGCTGGTAAGCAGTGGCAAGATTGGAATAATCCCGGGGAAGAATGGTACCCAGCTTCTCTTTTATGCTGATTATTTTGTGGTTGACGGCCAGTGACTGATCCATATAGCCGAGTGCTCTCAGGCTTTCCGATAGCACCGTTAGTTCACGGGCATATTCTACCTGGTATGCCCTGGACGGATTCTTTTCGAGAATTGCGAGGCTCTTCTCGACGGCGTTGCGGGCACTTTCATAATGTCCGGCCATCCGGTAGAAATAAGCTTCGAAGTAATACCCACGGGCTACAAAGAAATCAAGTTTATGTGCAGTGGCATAATCGCGCAATGATCGATAGGTTGCTACGGCTTTGGCAGAATCAAATGGCTCATACGCTACTCCCAGGTTGAGCATGGTTTTACAATAAGCCGAATCGGGCATGGGTTGCTGCAGCAGTTTCCGGATACTGTCCGCCACATTTTGCTGCGCTCCTGCGCAATGGCCAGCAAGTATCACGCATAGCAGTAGTCGAAATCGCATGAAAATGGATTTGCTCAAAAATAAAAGCAAGAAATTTAATCCGACCCCCTTTTTCGGTGAGTCCGGTCCTTTCTTCTGGAATTATGTTTGTCAGCAAATGAAATAATATGTCCGCCCGGACCTTTTTGTTAACGACCATCCTGCTCCTTGTTTTAAATGCCAACGCAGATCCAAAAGATCTGCGGCCGATGGCAGACAGTGGTTTGTTGTTTACACCGCCGGCGGGTTGGACTAAAACCATCCAGTCGGGAATGGAGCTGTACCAATCACCGCTACTCGAATGCACCGATCATTCTTTGTATACGCTCTATGCATTTTCCCTGTTTGCATCTACTGCCGCATTGCAGGACCTCGCCGCGCAATTGCACAAAGCCTTTTTCAAGCCTTCCGCTTCTTATGTATACCAGGATAGTGAAAAACGCATCGTGAAAGGCATCAATCCCCGCGGGAACGAATACCTCTATTTTGAAACACCCGCGCAGGATATTATTACAACTGCCAACGATCACCTCTACCAATATTACATGGTCTACCTCGAAAGAAGGAATGGAAAAGTAGCTGCCTTTATTCTTACGCTGAATCCTTACAGCTTCACTATTGCGGCAAGACCACTGGCAGTGAATGGATTTTTTTATGAGTGTAAGCCATTGGCGCGGGTTTGGGAACAGTTTGTTGCATCGGTGCGTTTGCCCGGTGCTGCCAATACGCTCACTATCGATAAGTCGGACCTGGTTGGCAAGTGGGCGAGTTCTGTACATACTGGCTGGTCTGGCTTGGCCGGCAATCAATATGCAGTAGAGAACAAGCAGCTGGTGGAGTCGTTGACTTTGCAGGAAGATGGAAGCTTTGTCCACAAGCTGGCGACCAAAACACCCGTCACTGGCAGCTTCCAGTTACAGGGAAACACATTGGTATTGAACAACGCATCCGGGCGAAATGAAAAATACACAATAGGCATGGAAAGCATTTTTCAATTTGGCCACTGGAAGAAAACCCTGCTACTAACGGATAACAACAACCGCAGCATAACGCTTAACCAGGAATAGATATGAAAACCTCCCCCCTAGCTTTTCTGTTACTGCTGTCGACAGAGCTGTTGACAGCCCAACCCTGTACACCGGAAAATGTGTCAACACTACCGGGCAAATGGCAATCGCCCCAGTTTCCGCAGCACGATGTAGATCCGGCAGCAGTTGCGAAAATAGGGCCAATACTCAGGGCTGTCAACCAGGCCCTAAAAGACGGCTATCGCTGGTCAGTCCAGGGAGGACAAATCACTACGCATGACCATGTCAGCAGCAGCGACTATTCCGCAGAACCTTTTTACCTGCGAAAAATAGTAATCCCGGCCAGGGCTTACTGGTATTTCCAGGATTACCTCTGCCTCCATGGTAAAGTGGATGTAAACGAAGCGTCCACCGAGTTTGAAGTACGTTACAACCAGTTTCCCTTTATTTTCAACGAGTCGTTTTTTCGCGCGCCAATAAACGATCCAACGGCGGAAGACATGCATACCAATACCTACACGTACTCACCCGTGCTGCCCCGGTTTGAAAACGGTATTTGGGATGTATACGAAGGCCTCCGGGGTGGTACAAGTGTACTCGCCTATGACACAACAGAGCTGGAACAAATCGATCGCATCATTCGTGTAGTGGCCAAACCGGGTATAGCCCCGATTGTTCCCATGACCAAACAAGAATACTACGATAATAATATCCAGATAGCAAAGCATGAAATCGCGGCAAACCAGAAAACCATTGACGATACCAGGGCAAACACTACCCTCGATGAAGCTACCAAGAAGCAGATGTATGAGTTTTATGAGAAGCTGAAAAAAATCTCTGCCGATAGAATCGATGCAATTAATGCCACAAAATCGGCACACAGCAAGGAAGAGTTGTCCAAACCCGCTATTTTTCACGAAGAAGACGGAACGTACATTGATACGCCGCCTGATTACGATAAGGGTGAACAGTATATTATAAAACCCAATCCTGCCTATTTCAATCTAAAATTGGCTACGACCGATCTCCAGCTCTGTTCTATTGTATTCAGCATTAAAGGTCAAACGAGAGGCAAAGAGGTCACCGATCTCCGGTTCATCGCCGACCAGCAATTCACCAATCATCTTTTCGAAATGGATGCCATCGGCATCGCCACCAAAAAAATGCAACCACTGATTAAAAATTAACGCTAAAACAATTACCGTAATGAAACAGATTTATTTGCTGATGGCATTGCTATGCCTGTCGGCCAGCATACACGCACAACAGGCCGGAAGAATCCGTATATCGCTCATTGGGGCTACCTGCAACCAGGAGACCTGGGACAATGCGCTGAACAGTGATGGCTGGGGCGATGAAGTATTCTTCAATTTCAACTGTACGCTCACCGCAGCGGATGGAACCAACAAGTTTAACTATACTAAACGTACCGCCACTTACGGCGATAATGGTGGTCCGTTCGGCAACCGCATCCGCGTAGGTAGTGCTGGCAACAGCGGCGGATTAAAAGCGGGCGATTCATTCACCTGCAATGAACTTGTAGGGGAATACGATATCGACGCCACCGATGTGTTGTCGATCCTCCCGGCGGTATGGGAATGGGATGGCGGTGGTGGTGATCCCGCAGGCAGCTTCAACAGCAAGTATGCACAGTTTACTTCGGCTGGTCCCAGCTTCGGCAGTAAGATCAACGATTTTGTGAACAAGGTCAACCCCAATATCGGCGCTGTAACGAGTGTGATCTTCCGGCCCGACCTCGCCGTGGTACAACAGTTCTCCGGTTTGTTCAAAGATTTGTTTGGTGTAGCCGGTGATCGGCCCATTGGTCGCGATGGTAACGGATCATTTGAACCACAGCTGGTGGCATTGAATGCGCGCTATATTCAAACATTGGTGAATGCAAATTTTGGGTACGGACAAGGCGTACTGGCGATTAACTACGACGAGAACCAGCTCAATAATACCCGCGAACACGGCAACTATACCCTGCTGCTAAAAATTGATTGGGTGCCCAAAGCCGGGGCAGTTCCTCCCGGCAAGTCCATCAACCCCACGCTGCAAAAGCGTGTGCAGGATACGAAAAGCAATCTGAATCCATAAACTTTCAAAATACGCAATATGAAAAAAATACCAGCAGTTATCATCGCTGCGACACTACTATATCCGTCCCAGGCACAGCCATTAAAAAAGCTCAAACAAAAAGTAGAAGCTGCCATTGGCGTAGAAACGAACAACACACAAAACCCTGGCGGTAATGAGGCTGCTACGGTGAAAAAGGATACGGTACCTGCCGGCACAACGGCTGAATCGGGCAGTGCCGCCAGTGTAAATCCTCAATTGAAGGCTTACCAGAATTATGATTTCATTGCCGGCGAGAAAATCATTTTTGAAGACGATTTCAGTGCCGATGAACAGGGTGAATTTGCCGCACACTGGAACCTGTTGTCGGGCCAGGGCACCGTCAACAAGGCTGCGGGAAAAACCGCGCTGTTGCTAACCAGTAGCAGTGCGAATATTACACCGGCGATCAAACAGCCTTCTTACCTGCGCGACTCATTCACGGTGGAATTCGATCACTATGCAGCAGACGGTGTATATGGATTCCAGCTCTTTTTCTATAATAATGAAAAGGAAGCAGTAGCAGAAAAGCCAGAGTTGGGACGGATTGATTTTTGCAGCGCCAACAGTTTTGTAGCTATCAATACCAAAGCAGGGGACGCCGCAACCCAGACAAACAATTTACCAGAGGAAATTTCAGGTGATAACTACCGCAATAAGTGGCACCATATCGCCATTTCCCTCATCAACAAACGACTTAAAATATATGTGGATCAAACAAGGGTGCTCAGTCTGCCCAGTTTCAATGTGGCTGCCCGTTCCCTCATGCTGCAAACCGGCGGATCTTCCAGTGCGCCGGGTGTGATCACCAACGTGCGCATCGCCAACGGTGGCGGAATGAAAACAAATGACAAGAAGTTCACAGACGCGAAGATTGTCACCCACGGAATCACCTTTGATATCGACAAAGCAACCATCAAACCAGAAAGCATGGGTGTACTGAATATGATTGTGGGTATTATGAATAACAATCCCGAGGTAAAATTCGAGATCGACGGACACACTGATAATGCCGGTGCTGCGGCGCACAACCTTCAACTATCGCAGCAAAGAGCCGATGCGGTGAAGAGCCAGTTGGTAGCCATGGGCATCGATGCGGCACGACTTACCAGCAAAGGTTTTGGTAGCAGCGTACCCGCTGCTGACAACAGCATGCCGGAGGGAAGGGCCAATAACCGAAGGGTTGAATTTGTGAAGAAATAAACAGTTGTTCAAATTGATAATAACGTTCAGCCCATGCGAAAGATAATCCCATACCTCTTGTTGCTCTCGACTATCACCCTGCAGGCCCAGAAAAAGCCTTCGCGAAGCATTCCGTCGGCGGCTGATGTGAACAAGATGATGAATGATGCGATGAAACAAAGTGGTGCCAGTCCGGCAGAACTGGAGGCGATGAAGAAGATGATGGGGAATATGACAGCCCAAACAAAGGAGCCTACTGAAAACCTGCCGATCGGCCTTCCAGGAAAATTCCCCCGAAAGGATCCTGCACGCATTCAACAGGCGAACCAACTGCTGCTTTCGTCGAATGCGCAATTGGCCAGCTACCTGGAGAACCTGCGAAAAGCCGTGGGTGCAAAACTGGCGCCTTCTGTAGTGAAGGCAGGAATGGAATTACTTAACCAGTTTCCGTCGGCCTATCAAACAGCCCATCATTATTCCAATGCAGCAGCCGGTTGTTGGATGGCCGGCTATCCGCAATTGGGTTTGTGGATCGCGGCGCAGGGTTCCGTAAAAAATCCCGGCAATAATAACAATGCATTGAATAATTATGCGGCCATGCTTACCATGTTGGGCGCAGAGCAATATGCGATACCCATACTGAATCGATTGCATGCGCGGTTTCCTGCGAATTATTCGATACTCAACAATCTTGGTCAAGCCTGGTATGGTTTGGGTGAGTTTGGGAAGGCAAAGCAATACCTCGACTCCGCGATCATCCGTTTTCCCGGTTGTGCACAGGCATTGCAGTCGCGGGCCATGCTGGAAGATGCGGAGGGGTTACCGGCAGATGCAATAGCAGATATGAAGGCCGCTATCAAGGCAGCGTATACACAAGAACGTGAGCGGGCATTGAAAAAGAAAGGCGTGGAGCTAACGGCGGAAGATATTCCCTTGCGCCCCGCACCATCGGGCGATCCGCTGGGCTTACAGAAAATTGTTATTCCCGGCTACCCGCACAGCCGGAATGAATGCTATGATTTAAAACCCAAATGGGATTATTTCAAAAATTCGCTGGATGCACTGGATGAAAAATTGAAGGCCGAAGAGGAATCGTTGAAGGGTAAGCTGGAGAACCTGAACCAACTGCGTGCATCGATGGCGGGTAAACCGATGAATGACGATGATGTGCAGAAAGCAGGATGGTCGCTCCCCTTTGCCACCAAAGCCTGGTTGCAAAAAGAGAAAGTGATGGAGCGCATGTACCCGGAAAAAGTGTACGGTTCAGATGAAGCGCGCAAAAAAATCGCTTCCGTAGAGGAAAAAGTCATTCAATTGTCGGATGAACGTGACAGAACCATCCGCGAGGGATTGAAGAGCTGTAGTTGCAACACCAGCGGCGAAGGCGACTGCGTTAACAAGGAATGCGCCTGTAAGGTGATTGAAAAAGGCGTGGATGCATTTATTGATAAATCAAATGCGCTGCTCGAAGAAGCCAACAACCTGAAACTGGACTACACCCGAAAAAACCTGAACGAGGATGCTTACTACAGCCAGTTTGCGATGTCTGATGCCGAATTTGCCTTGTACCAAAACGGGTTGAAGCAGCAATATGTTTCCCTCTTGCGAACCATCGAACCCAACCTGATCATCGCGAGCGGAGTGCCGGTGCTATTGAATGGACCGTGCAGCGCCGATCTTAGTAATGGCTCCGGGCATGGACTGCTTGATTTTGATTCCTTGAAATGCCCGATTGAAAATACTTTTCGCGTGCCGGGTATTGGCAGCATCACGCTGCGCTGCAATCAAATGACCACCGAGTTTGCACCGATGTTCCTGGGGGTAAAAGGAAAGTACACCGAGAATTGGTGGACCGGTCAGGTGAGCAATGCGTCTTTTGGTTTTGAAGTGGATGTCACCAAGGCAGTCACCGTGGGCGTTTCCGTAGAAGGAAATTTCGATAAGAATGGTTTTGTGAATGGTAACGTAAAAGTAGAGGGTGAAGTAGGCCTCATCGGTGCCGGCGATCATGAATCCGGCAGCCCGGTGCAGGTAGGTGTATCGGGTACCGTGGGCGTAACGATTG
>JAGWTK010000618.1 GCA_028876035.1 Bacteroidota bacterium | reverse complement strand
GGCCAGTACCCGGTTTTGGTTTTTGCACAATCGGCCCAACCAGGACTTGCGCGTAAGTATCTATATCTATTCAACGATGGGTAACTGGGTGAAAACCATCAGCCAGACAATAAATACCAGCGGCAGCCGTTCAAGTGATATCGAATGGGATGGTGCCGCAGACACGGGTGCCCGGTTAACGAAAGGCGTCTATTTTTACCAGGTGCGGGTGAAAGCTCCCGATGGACAAACGGCGGTGAAGGCCGGGAAACTATTGCTGCTGTAATAATTTCGTATAGAAACCTGTAATTTAGCCACTTCATCAAAACACTGCGCTATTGACGACAACTGTACTTTAAAATAAAATATAGATGAAAAGCAATAAGACCTTTAAACTAATTGCGTCAGTGTTACTCGTTTCAGGTTCGACTGCGTTAAAGGCACAAACTACCGATAAAATAAATGTAGTTACCACCGCTGTTCCGTTTTTACGTATTTCGCCCGATGCACGCGGCGGAGGGATGGGAGAAACAGGCATCGCCACCAATCCCGACGTAAATTCTGCCTTCTGGAACCTTGCCAAGACTTCTTTCAATGAATCAAAAGGCGGTATCGGGTTAACCTATACCCCATGGCTGCGGAAACTCCAGCTGAATGATGTATACCTCGCTACGCTGGCGGGTTACTATAAGATTAGCGATAACGAAGCGCTGACTGCTTCCATGCGTTATTTCAGTTTGGGTAATATCCAGTTTACCGATAACTCCGGACAGGACCTCGGCCAGTTTCGTCCGCGTGAATTTTCTTTCGACGCCGGTTATACCCGTAAGCTGAGCGATAAACTCGGTTTGGGTTTGGCAGGTCGTTATATCCATTCCAACCTTGCTTCTGGTGCTGCCGGTACCTCCGGTACTACGTACAAAGCAGGTAATGCTTTTGCGGTTGACCTGAGTTTGTATTACCATGGTTTGAACCAGGCCGGACAAGGATGGAACTTTGGTTTAACCCTCAGCAACCTCGGTTCAAAAATTGGTTATACCAACGATGCGAATCAAAAAGACTTTATTCCTGCCAACCTCGGTTTGGGCGCTGCGCACAGCTGGGTGCTGGATGAAAGCAATAAAATTACCGTGGCACTGGACGTGAATAAGCTGCTGGTTCCAACACCTCCCGTGTATACCGGTGACTATTCTACCGACTCCGCCTCACAGGCTTCCTATCGCTCCAAGAGCTCCATCAACGGATGGTTCAGTTCTTTCAGCGCACCCGGTGGCTTCTCAGAAACACTGCGTGAGTTCCAAATCTCCGGTGGCCTGGAATACACCTACCAGGATCAGTTCTCCCTGCGCGGTGGTTATTTTTACGAAGACAAGCTGAAAGGCAACCGTAAGTATTTTACGCTCGGGGCCGGACTTAAATACAATGTATTTGGATTGAATGTTTCTTACATCATTCCTTCGGGCAGTGGCATCAACCAAAACCCGCTGTCTTCTACCCTTCGCTTCAGCCTGCTGTTCGACCTTGATGGCGATAACAGCAGCAGTAGCAGCAGTACACCGAACCAGTAACTAAGTTTTGATACCTATCTTTGACGCATTCCTGGAAACGGGAGTGCGTTTTTTTTTGGTATACGTTTAATAGTTTAAAAGTTTAAGGGTTTAAGGGTTCTTCATGTGAGGCATGCTTACTGGAAGCAATCTTTGATTCTGTGTCACAGCGGTGGTCTTATCGGGCAACGAGCCTGTAGAGTAATATGCTCTTGTACAGAAAGAACTTTTAAACTATTAAACCCTTAAACCTTTAAACTTTCATCATCTCAAAATATTGAACCACCATGTCGCTTCGGATTGGCTTCGGAATAGATTTTCACCAACTCGTTGAAGGCCGCGATCTGTGGATCGGTGGTGTACAAATACCACATCACAAAGGCGCATTAGGCCACAGTGACGCGGATGTACTGCTGCATGCCATCTGCGACGGACTACTCGGTGCACTGGCATTGGGCGATATCGGCATGCATTTCCCCAACACTGATCCCGCGTACAAAAACATCGATAGCAAGTTCCTCCTGCAAAAATGTTTTGAACTGGTACAAGCCCGCGGTTACCGTGTAGTAAATGTGGACAGCAGCGTTTGCCTGGAACAACCCAAAATCAAAAAGTACAGCGACCAGATGCGGGTAGTCATTGCCGGTATATTGAATATTACGGTAGATGATGTTTCCGTTAAAGCTACCACCACCGAAAAGATGGGCTTTGCCGGGAGAGAAGAGGGGTTGGTGGCGTATGCGAATGTGTTGTTGGAGAAGTAGTAAGTTGTAAGTAATAAGTTGTAAGTAATAAGTTTTAAGTCT
>JAGWTK010000617.1 GCA_028876035.1 Bacteroidota bacterium | reverse complement strand
CCATGATGTTAAATTATGGTCTGCAGCTGATTTGGTCTGCGAGCAAATGAGATTTAATTTCCTGAATGCTATTCGGCTGTATTTTCCCAAATTTTGTACGCCCGCTATTGAGAAAAAGCGTATTCCCCTCCGTTTTATTGCTCATATCGCTTTGCCTGTTGGCAATAAAATCATAGTGAATCACAGACGCCACCGCCAGTGCATCTGCTTTTCCTTCCTGCAAGACAGCCGTAAAATGTTCCGGTTTTCCCGGACCTCCGTGTGCGATGACCGGTATTGAAACTGCAGTGGCTACACTACGGGTAAGTTCAACGTCATATCCTAAGCCGGTCCCTTCCCTGTCTACCGATGTGATGACAATTTCGCCGGCGCCCAATTCTTCAACCTTTTTTGCCCATTCGAGGACGTCTGTGCCAGTATGTTCCCGGCCGTTGTCTACAAACGCCTCAAAACGGCCATCCGTCTGCTTAATGGCTTCTATCGCTACCACGATAGTAGAAGACCCGAATTTTCGGGATGCATCCCTGATAAAATCCGGATTGCGTATAGCAGCTGTATTAATGCACACTTTATCGGCGCCGGCTCTCAGGACATCCTTAATATCCTGTATGCTGCGAATACCGCCACCTACTGTAAGCGGGATGAAACTCCTTTTCGCCGTAACAGATATAATATCATGAAGGCTGTTTCGCTCGTACAGACTGGCTACTACATCCTGGTAAAACAACTCATCGGCGCCGTTTTCGTAATAGAAACGTGAAAAATCTTCGGGCTTTCCGAGAACTCTCAGTCCTTCGAGATGAATCCCTTTTACAAGGTTGGGGCCCTTGATATCAAGCCTCGCTATGATCCGGTAATTACTCATAAATATCTTTTTTAGATAGCTGTCCAGCCGCCGTCCACCAGCAAATTATGCCCGGTTATGTACGACGCATCGTCAGACAATAAGAAACAAACAGGGCCGGCAATCTCGACTGGAGTGCCCATACGTTTCATGGGCACTTTTCGGCTGTATTGCTCTACAAATCGCACCGGTTGTCCGTCGAAGATACCCCCGGGTGAAACGCAGTTGACTCGCACATTGGTGTGACCAGCGTAAGAGGAAAGGTAACGGGTGAAATTTATTAAACCCCCTTTAATGGCAGCATAGGCGGCAGGCATCGTCATAGGCGTACCTTCATAGACTGAGAAGTCCGGCCCTACTACTCCATAGATCGATGCAATGTTTACGATGGAGCCGAATTGCTGGCGCTGCATAACTGGCAGGGTCAGCTGGCAAACTGAAAAAATGCTGTTTAGCTGCATCTCTACATTTCGTTGCCAGGATGCAGGGTCTATTTTGTCGAAAGCATTTCCCCAGTCTTTTGTTCGCGGGTAGGCTGAATTAACCAGACCGTCAAGGCGACCGTATCCTTCAATCACAGATCGAAGCATTTGTTCGATAGACTCCCTGTTGGTTACGTCGGTTCGAATCCCGTCATCGTGCAGGGTGTCACTGCAACTCATATCCGCGTTTACAGCGATTCCTCCCTGCTCCCGGATCTTTGCAACGATTGCTTTGCCGAGCAGTCCGCTTCCGCCTGTTACAACAATGATCTTATTTTCCAATGTGCTCATTGAATTGCTATTTTCAGGATATCAACTGCTTCTTCAAAACTGTTCATTGGCTTCTGCCCATTACGTAACGATTGCAGGAAATATCTCATCTGCATCGTGTACGTATCTGCCATAGTAAAAGAGGGCGCAGTAAAAAGGGGTTCGTTATTATGCATTATCGAATTGGCCAGTAAATCTCCTGTAAAGGTTCCGTTGTTCGTTACAAATTCCACCGTCCGTTTGCTGTCCCTGCGAAAATAGTTTAGTACAATGTTTGCCGTAAAATATTCGTATTCCAGAATGTAACTTACGCTGTCGGGGGAATTGATCTCGAGGCCAGACACCTTTCGTCGGGTCGAAAACCATTTCGCAGGGGTTCCGAAAATCCAGCAACAATAATCGAGTTCATGAATAAGGTCCAGGTCAACACCGCCTCCCATTTCCCTGTTGGCACTGTAGGACTTTCGGTAGTCGGTGCCGACGCGCCATTCTGATAGCAGTGAGCCACAATAGATGTTTACTTCAAAGACTTTTAGCTCCGTCTGCTTTACCAAATCCCGCATATAGGTCACTACCGGATGAAAGCGAAGATTGCAGGCGGTATATGTAATTATTCTTTTCCGTTGAATCGCCGGCAATAAGTCCTGTACCTGAGAAGGATGTGACAGCACAGGCTTTTCAATAAAGATTGGGCAATCAAAGGCAATTGCACTATCAATTGCTTCTGCATGCAGCGCCGTCGGATTGGA
>JAGWTK010000616.1 GCA_028876035.1 Bacteroidota bacterium | reverse complement strand
TCTTCCAGCCATCAGACATCCATGACCAACAGCCAAAGCCCTGATGCAACATTTGACCAACCAGCAAGGCTGTCCTATCTTTGCCTCCGAAGAATCGTATACAATTATGAAAGCAATCTTCTTTTCCACCATACTCGCGAGCATCGTTTGCTATAGCTGCCAGTCACAGTCGCAACCTGCTGCCATCCCGGTATATGAATTTGAAAAATCCATCGCCCAGCCCAACATACAGCTACTGGATGTGCGCACCGCCGGTGAATACCAGTCGGGCCATCTTGCCAATGCCTTACAGGCCGATTGGAACAACCAATCGCAGTTCCAGGAAAGAACCAAGGGGCTCGACAAATCAAAGCCAGTCTATACCTATTGCCTGAGCGGCGCCCGCAGCAAAGCAGCTACCGAATGGTTAAGGGCCAATGGCTATACGGCCTATACCATGACCGGTGGCATCAATGCCTGGAAGATCGCCGGTAAACCCGTGGAAGGTGCGAAGCAGGTAGCACAAATCAGCATGGCCGACTACCTCGCAAAAATTCCTGCGAATAAAACGGTATTGGTAGATTTCGGCGCGGTATGGTGCCCGCCCTGCAAAAAAATGGCGCCCCTGCTGGATTCCCTGGAAAAGACAGATGGAAGCAAGTTCGTATTGGTAAAAATAGATGGAGGGGATCAAACAGCTATCTGCAAACAACTGAACATCGACGGATTTCCAACTTTTATCATCTACAAAAACGGGAAAGAAACCTGGCGCAAAACAGGATTGACCGAAGCAAAAGAATTTATCGCCCAATTCTAATTTATCCCTTGATAGCCGCTTCACAAGTGCGCCAGAGCTGGTAGCCGCCGGATAGATTCAATACATTATTGAATCCATGCTGACGAAGAATGCGCTGGGCAAGATACCCGCGCAGTCCGGCTTCACAATAGATATAAATAGTTTGGTTGGGATCCAATTCACCCATGCGCTCCCGCAGTTCATCTACCGGAATATTGATGGCGCCATGGATATGCCCGGCTTCAAACTCATCAGTCCTCCGCACATCAACCAGTACATCACCTTCCTGGATCGCCTTCAGTTCATCCCAGTAAAATATTTTCAACTGGCCGTCTAATATATTTTCCGCCACAAAACCCGCCATATTCACGGGATCTTTCGCGGATGAATAAGGCGGTGCGTAGGCCTGCTCGAATGCTGCCAGATCATACACCGTCTTCCCCATCTGGATAAAGGCTGATAAAATATCCAGTCTTTTGTCCACCCCTTCATAGCCGGCCACCTGTGCTCCGAGGATACGGCCGTCACCGGGTGAAAACATCAGTTCGATCGACATGTTTCTGGCACCAGGATAATAGCCGGCATGTGATCCACTGTGGGTAGTGGATACAATATGCGGAATGCCGGCACGCTGCAAAAGTTTAGCAGATGCGCCGGTAACACCCACCGTCATATCAAACACCTTTACGATCGCGGTGCCGATGGAACCACCATATTTCTCCCTGTTTCCACGAACCATGTTGTTGGCGCATATTCTTCCCTGTTTGTTGGCCGGTCCCGCGAGAAAAGTGAGTGCTGGCTGCCCGGTCAACGGGTGCAGGAATTCAATGGCATCACCTACTGCATAAATATCGGGATTTGATGTTTGCAGGTACTCGTTTACCTGGATACCCTTTGCAAGCCCGATGCTAAGACCCGCCTCAGCTGCCAGTCTTGTCTCGGGCCGAACACCAATTGACAATAATACAATATCAGCATCCAGCACCTCACCGTTGCTGAGGACAACCGACAATCGTTCGTTGTTTCGGCTGAACGAAGTAACCGCTGTGTTAAGATGTATAGAAATATGCTTGGCTGTAAGATGGGCCTGCACCATGGCGGCAATGGGAAAATCTGCAGGTGCCATTACCTGCCCGCCCATTTCAACAATAGACACTTCCAGTCCGAGCTGGTGAAAATTCTCCGCCATCTCCAGTCCGATAAAGCCAGCACCCACTACCACAGCTTTCTTCACCCCGGGCGAAGAAGCAAATGTTTTGATGGCATCCGTGTCTGGCACGTTACGCAGTGTGAAGATGCCTTCGAGGTTGGCACCGGGCAACGGTGGTCGCAATGGTTCCGCGCCGGGTGACAATACCAGTTTATCGTAGCTGAGTTCATAGCGCGTGTTGTTGATCAGATCCGTAGCAACCACGGTTTTGCTATCCGGGTCAATGCTGTTTACAAGGGTGTTCACGCGCACATCAATATTAAACCGTTTACTGAAGGAGGCCGCCGTTTGCACAAACAGCTTGTCTCTTTCTTTAATCGTATCTCCAATATAATATGGCAGGCCGCAGTTCGCATAAGAAATA
>JAGWTK010000615.1 GCA_028876035.1 Bacteroidota bacterium | reverse complement strand
TAAAACCTTGGATCAGCGGCGGCAGGATCGAGTGTATTTGCGTTTACCCATGTACGATAGAAATCAGGCGTAATGGCCGGTCCGTCGGTTCCGTTTGCCGCGGGAAAAGCGGGCAGTGGATACTGATCCCCTGAAAGTGAGAAATACGCCAGGCGGTTATGCCCGTTCAAATCCTGGCGTTGATCAACCGCAAAAATCAATTCTTTGTTGGTATGGTTGTCGTTTCCGAAGATGGCGAAATAATCAGCCGACAAAGAAAATTGTCCGCTGTTGATGATTTTATCGCAATAGGCGATTACCTGGTCCATATCATCGGCTTTGAACTGCACGCTGGCCGCATATACATCGCGATACACCGCAGCATTCAGGTAGAGCCTTGCGAGCAATCCCCATACCCCTGCTTTTGTAAGGCGACCGGGGCCGGTGGTGTTATCGAGTAAGGGCTCAACTGCCAGCAATTCGCTTTTGATGTAATCCACGGCCTCTGTACCCCGAATGATCTTCGATACATCTTCCGGATCCTCTTTTACGAAGGCAATGCCGAATAAATCCAGGCTCAGCAGGTTGTAAAAGGCGCGCATACCGCGGGCTTCAGCGATGTAGAGATTTTTGTTGGCGTCTTTATTATCCTTTAAAGAGGCTATGGCGGTAACTGAACGGGAGAATTCCTGCACAATCAGGTTCCAGGTGTCGCGAACGTTGGGGTCAGTTGACGTTGTTTCATGTTTATGCAGCGAAATATAAATACCATTGTCACCCCAGTCGGTTCCGCCGCGATAAGGCAGGATTGCTTCATCGGTGGATATTTCCTGGAGGGCAAAGTAGGTCGTGTGACGATAAATATCCGGGAGACGCGCGTATACAGGTGCGATAAGTCCGTCTGCAATTTGCTTGTCGGTTAACCCGGTTACCGAAGATTCATCCAGCACCTGCTCATTGAGTTTGGTGCAGCTGAAAATGCCGGTGAGCATTGCCAGCGTACAAAGTGATTTAACCAATGTATTGGCCATAACAGTAGTTTTTAGAAGGTTACATTTAATCCAAAAATAACAGAACGTGCTTTGGGGTAGCTCAGGTAGTCAATACCATAGGACAATACACCATCAATAGTGCGGTCGGTATTCACTTCCGGATCAAAGCCATTGTATTTGGTGATCACAAACAGGTTCTGCGCTGTTACGGAAAGGCGCAGTGCAGAAGCCCAGTTGGCAATCTTCAGTTTCTTTGTGTCGAAGGTATAACCCAATGCGAGGTTGTTTAAACGAAGATAAGCCCCGTCTTTCAGGTAACGTGTACTCACCGGCGCAGCGTTGTTTTGCGACTCTGCAGGATTGGCAACGGCTTCCGCTGTGGTGTTGATACCTTTCGACAAACGCAGCTTGTAGAAATAAGCGTTGGCAGTATTATCGTAGATTTTGTTACCGGAAACACCATTGAAATTAGCGATCAGGTCAAATCCTTTATAGCCAATGCTGCCAAAGAAGTTGTAGAGAAAGTTGGGCAATGCGGTACCTGCTGCTACACGGTCTTTGTCGGAGATGATACCATCTTTATCAACGTCAAGATAGGTGCTTAGTCCGTTTGCATCAAAGCCGGTGAACTGCTTCAGGTAGAAAGTACCAATCGGCTGATCGTTCAGGTAGCCGTTGATCGTGGCAGAAGTAAGACCTGAGCCCGATGCAGAACCCGAAGGGATTACAGAGTAAGGAGAACGGGTTACTTTGTTTTTAATCGCCGTGAAATTACCACCGATGGCATAGCTCAGGCCTTTACCATTTTTGTTGACGCGGTATTCCAGGTCAACCTCTACCCCTTTGTTGTTAATGTTCATATCCTTCACATTTGTCCAGAGGGTATTGGCCGGCTGGATAGGATCCGCCGGTATCACCTGCAGCAGGATATTGCTGGTATTCTTGTTGAATACATCGATGGCACCGGTAAGTTTGCCATCCAGTAATCCGAAGTCGAGTCCGAAATTGGTTTGGTTACTCACCTCCCATTGGATATCTGGATTGGCCAGCCTGGTGTAGATGGTTCCTGATGGATAGGAGCCACTTGCAGAAAGCGGGTAACTGGTGGTGGATGAAACAGTGGATGTGTACAGGGCTTGTGTAATCTTACTCGGGATTTCCTGGTTACCCGTTTGTCCCCATCCTGCGCGAAGTTTCAGGTTGCTGAAAACAGATCCTGCCATAAAAGCTTCTTCTGTGATTTTCCAGCCCAGTGAAAAGGATGGGAAGAATCCGTATTTGTTATTACCACCGAATTTGGAAGAACCATCAGCCCGCATGTTTACGGTTGCCAGGTATTTGTTCTTGTACTGGTAATTGATCCTTCCGAAAAATGATT
>JAGWTK010000614.1 GCA_028876035.1 Bacteroidota bacterium | reverse complement strand
GGAACTTTTAGCGGTAAGGCTTTCCAGGGTAGTACGGCGAAGTCAATTGTTGAAGGTAAATTCAGCGTAGCACTCAAGAAGGGCAACGGCGGCGGTACCAGTGCCGTTACCAACAGCACCGACTATTTCCCGGTATCAACGGGTTCTTTCTGGACCTACCAGCATGCGGGCAGTACTTCCGACGATACCGTTCGTGTAACCAGCACGGGCATTTCGAAAACTTACGACGGCGTTAGCTGGATTCTTTTTAACAATGATTATGGTGCAGGTGGCTATGATACCACGTATTATAAGGCTGATTCTACGGCCGGTGTTTACAACGAATATTATCCTGCCGATGTAAATGCGCTCGGCTTTGATCCGCCCAAAGCGATTAATCATATTTTCCTGAAAAGCAAAGTAGCGGCAGGTTCCACCTGGTCTACTGCTTACAGCGGTACGCTCAATAACGTAGCCATCACCGCAACGGTGAAGGACACGGTGGTACAAAAAGTATCTTCGATTACGGTCGGAAGTATAGCGTTCTCCAACGTGCTGGAAATTCATAGTGGCTATTCTGTATCGGTAGGTCCTGCCAGCCAGACCCTTTATATCGTAAAGCAGTGGTTTGCTCCGGGTGTGGGCCTTATCAAATACCTGCAACTAGATATGATTAATGGTTCAGATTACGAGTTGGATATTATTAAATACAAAGTGAATTAATAGGCCATTGTCCTGATAGCACAAGTGCCTTCATCCTTGGAGGCACTTTTTTTATGCCCACTAAAAACCCTGCTTCGAAAAGCAGGGTTTGTACATCGCAGATCTTAAGTGACGGTTCACCCACTGCGAGAGGGCTGGCCGTCGGTGAATAAGTTGCGGGTACGGATCACTCATGGTCATTACTCGTTGACATGAGAGCAAGCGCATTTATTGCCGGAGTTTTATCAGTTTAAATTGTTTGATATCCTGCCCCGCCTGCATTTGTAAAATATAAGTTCCCGATGGCACGGAGGATAGTCCGTCGATGGTAATTGTATTCGCACCTGCACGCACAAACCATTCTTTGTTTTGCAGGATAGTGCCTACGGCGTTCATCAACAGCAAACGAACGGGCCGATCGGATGCAGAAACGCCCTGGAGGACAACGCTGTTCAGTACCGGGTTGCCGATCAGCCTGAAATCAAAAGCACTTGCCTTGCTGAACAGCGCGATTGTTTTACTGTACCGCATGCCATCAATGCTGGTGATCTTAAGCCGGTACCAGGCATAGCCGGTCACCGGGTTGGGGTCGGTATAATGATAGTTGCTGCCGTTGCTTTTTCCTTCAGCAGGCATATCCTGGATACCGGTAAAATGTATTCCGTCTGAACTGCGTTCCAGCGAAAACCATTCGCCCGGTTTTTCGTTTGTGGTAGTCCATTGCAGCAAAGCTGTTTGATTTTGCAGACTGCCGGAAAAGGTATTTACATCCGGTCCCGGCAGTGCTAAACAGGTATTGGTCAACACCGCAATGGTGGTGGATGCAGTAAATGCACAGGATGTCGCCCCAAGGTTGCCTGGTGTCGACGCTACTTTCAGTCTGTACATAGCATTATTCATCGATGCGCTGGCGAGAAAAGAGGGGTACACCGCGGTATATTGCCATTGTCCGCCCACAAGCGTTGGACTACCCACGCCGCTCACACCGGTATTCGTCCAGCTAGCCCCGTTATCTGTGCTCATTTCCCATTGCCAGTAGATATAGTTGGAGAAATAAGAAGTCACCACGCTGGAGATGTCCACCTGGTTGCCATCGCAGACCGTAACATTGGGCGAAGGCAGCATCGTGAGGTTGGGCGGGCAATTGGCCAGTGCGATATCATCAATTGCCCAGTCGTTGCCGCCACCGCCGGGTGCATTGTTGCGTACCATGGCGGTGAGTGAGGTCTGAGACGGACCCGTGAGATAGGTAAACCCTTTTTTTACCCAGAGGCCGTTGTACTGCACATCACCCGTCGTATAATAATCGACACCATTGATTGCCAGGGTAAGATTCGGCTTAACCCCCGACGAGTCGCCGGTTGCTGTTGGAATATACCCTGTGGCAGTAGCACCCTTACCGTTGGAGTCGCAGCCACATTTGGAGCAGATGTTTCGGATCCAGAGTGAAAATTCGTAGTAGGTATTCGGACAAAGTCCGGTTATGGTTTGGTTGAAGGCAGAGTCGATCCGGTAGCTCGCATTGATCACAAGCATATACCCGCCGTTGTTTTTATTCACCGTATCTGCCGGCGGATTGCCAAGAAAGGGATTCACGGCACCGGTGTGGTCGCCAATGATGTCCCAAAGCTGAAACACCCGGTGCGAAGGAGCGGAAACATCAGGTTTTGCCCA
>JAGWTK010000613.1 GCA_028876035.1 Bacteroidota bacterium | reverse complement strand
CCGGGAATGTCTGCCAGGCGGTTCAACAGATCCGGTAATGCGCGTTTCTTGTAAATATCAAGTCCGTAATAAGTAAGTTCCTGCGCGATGAGCATAATCTCTTTCACCCCTTTGCTCACCAATCGTTCTGTTTCATTGACCAAATCTTCCATGCTGCGGCTGACGTGCTGGCCGCGCATGAGCGGAATAGCACAAAATGAACAGGTACGGTTACAGCCCTCCGAGATCTTGAGATAGGCATAATGCTGTGGTGTTGCGAGCAGGCGTTCACCGAGTAGCTCTGATTTGTAATCGGCGTCGAATTGCTTTAACATTAAAGGCAGCTCCATGGTACCAAACCAGGCGTCTACATCAGGGATTTCCTGCTGCAGATCGTCGCGGTACCGCTGGCTTAAACAACCGGTAACATATACCTTGTCGAGTTTTCCTCTTCGCTTCAGTTCCAGCTGGTCGAGTATGGTATTGATGCTTTCTTCTTTCGCCTTATCAATAAATCCGCAGGTATTCACGACCACAATATTATGGTCGAGCTTTTTGTTTTCGTGCACTACATCAATTTCATTCGCCTGCAGCTGTCCACTCAGCACCTCACTGTCGACCATATTTTTGCTGCATCCCAGTGTGATAATGTTGACCTTATCTTTTTTCAGCGTTCTCGTTTTCATGCGCCGCAAAGATAAACAATCACGCGCATCAGGCATAGGGACGGTGAAAGCCTTCGGTCCTCAGCCCAAAGTCCTAAGTCGTGGCCTGGTCGTACTAGTCTGTCTGTTCGTTCTTCGTTCCTGAAAACACTTTCTCAATCGCGTGCATCATACCGGACACCGGGCCGTCCATTTTATGGGTGCGATCGTCTATCGTATCGTCGTCCAGTAAACTGCCCAGTTGCAGGGGAGCGGGAAGAATATGAAAAATTTCATTGCGATTCGATTTGAAATAGTTGCTGATGGTTTCCGGAACAACGGGTTGTGCAGCCTTCGCCCTCGCCATATCCGCCAATTTTGTGGCAACAAAGCCAACTTCGTCTTCAACACTTTTTGGGCTTGCAACGGCATAAGCGGTAATCCTGGACACAAGCACGTCTGTTTGCGTCGGGAAGAGCAGTCCTACCCAACTTGTGGATGCATTTCCCCGAAGAATGGTTTCAGCACCTTCATTGCTCCTGCTCAGTTTATACATGGCCGTGAGTACCGCGCCCACCACTGCCTGCTGCAGCAGTGTAGCAGCGCCCGTACCGGCTGCGGTGTGATCAACGTCCTGTGTATTAGGGTCTACCTGTTGAAGTGGCGGTATGCCCAGCGCCTGCTGCACATCCTCGATAAATGTTTTGGCCATAATGGTTCTTTTACCAAAACAGTTTCATTTCCGTGCCAGATTCCAGATTGACAAAATCAGACAATCTTCTGTTGTTCCTCATATATTTTACGTTTAACAAATTTTGCCGCTCCGCAAAAGTTTTATTTAATTACATTTAGTTTTTCAACCAATTATTTTAAGAAATCAGTTTGTTGCATGGGACAATTGAATATTAAAAAGCAGCCAAAGAAGTATGATGTAGTTATCGTGGGCTCAGGCGCCGGGGGTGGAATGGCAACCTACATGCTCTCGCGGGCAGGGCTCAAAGTGTGCTTAATCGAAGCTGGCCCGATGTACGATCCGGCCAAAAATGTAATGCAGTTGAAAGGGCCCTGGGAAAGTCCGCGACGTGGCGCCAGTACCAAGTTCCGGCCTTTCGGCGACTTCGACGCCTGCTATCATGGATGGGAAATCGAAGGTGAACCCTATACAAAAGCGGAGGGGACGCAATGGGATTGGTGGCGTGCCCGTATGCTCGGTGGAAGAACCAACCACTGGGGCAGGATTTCCCTGCGCTTTGGCCCGAAAGATTTTAAACGAAGAAGCATTGACGGACTGGGCGATGATTGGCCCATTAGTTACGATGATATTAAGCCGTATTACGACAGGGTTGATAAATTAATTGGTGTATTTGGCACGAACGAAGGTTTGGAAAATGACCCGGATGGATATTTTCTTCCTCCGCCCAAGCCAAGGCTTCATGAAATCATGATCAAAAATGGGGCGACAAAAGCGGGTGTGAAAGTAATCCCTTCACGCCTGTCGATCCTCACAAAGGCATTGCCCGACAACAAAGATCGCAAGGCCTGTTTCTTCTGCAGCCAGTGTAACCGCGGTTGTACCGTGTATGGTGATTTCTCCTCTTCCTCTGTACTGGTGAAACCGGGAATGGAAACCGGTAATGTGGATGTAATCCCAAATGCGATGGCGCGCGAGGTGCTCACCAATAAAGAGGGACTGGCGACGGGCGTCTCCTATGTTAGCAAAGATGATTTCCAGGAA
>JAGWTK010000612.1 GCA_028876035.1 Bacteroidota bacterium | reverse complement strand
CAGGTGCCGGTTTTCGCCGATGAACGGGCGTTAACACGGTTTGTATGCCGGTTACTACCGGGCATGTACAACCGGGTGTTTGCTTACAATGCACTATGGAGCGCCGTTGAAGCGCATTGGCATCAGCGGATTAATCTTGCTGCTTAGAGTATGCGTTATCGCTCCGGGATGGTTTTGTTACCGTAGGCGGCACGACAAAAAAGAAAATGAGCCATGCAAGCAGGGCTGCTATTCCGAAGGTTTTTGGTTAAGCGGATCAACCCAGTTTTATCCCCAGTTGGCGTATTTTTTCCAGCGAACGCAGCCGATCTTTCTCTGTTGTGCGATTTAGGTTTCCCACAATGGTTGTTTTAACCGGACTAATACCGCAAAAGTTAAGGGTTAACTTTTTCATCGCCCAATGGCTGGGCCGGCGATTGACAAGAAGGCACCACCAGCCTGGTTGATCCATTGTTGTAATGATACGGGCCGATCTTCCTTTGAGCAGCTTATTGTACCAAACTGAATGCTCTTTTTTTGAAAATGCCATGCCTGGCAGGAACAAGCGATCCAAAAATCCTTTCGTGATAGCGGGAACCGAGCCCCACCAAACGGGAAATACCCATACCAGGTGCTGGGCCCATTGTATTTTCTCCCAGGCATCCAACAGATCCGGCTCGAGCGTCATACGCTGCCGGTAGCCAAATTGCAGGTTTGGATTGAATTGCAGGTCGGCGATGCGAATGGTTTTCAAATCGGCGCCGGCCGTAACAGCCCCGTCTTCATACGCGCGCGCGAGGCCCTGGCAAAAACTTTCCGGATCGGGGTGGCCGTTGATAAGCAATATTCTTTTCATGTTTTAAAACGATAATGGCTTTTTTGATAATCACATTGCGGCATGGCTCCACAATAACGGCGGATCTATCGTTTTCCCTGGTGTTATGGAAGGCTGAAAGACCGGATTGGCCAGCGTAATTTGATGATTGAACAAACTGGCAGCTGCAAGTTTTTCCGGCGCTGCAAAATTACGCGCCATTTATTGCCAATAAACTAAAATCTGCCTTCATCTTTTCAAGTCGATCGAAAAGGGCCGGAAACTATCGGGTTGTATTTTTCTGGAGGACTGCCAATCATCGATCATCCGCTAACCAAATCATCTTGATCAGCAGCCTGGTGTACAAAATACGAGATAGTATTGTGTGAATGCGGGACACCTGTGCTAATGCAACGCAAAACGACTGGCCGCTGATTTTCTTTTAGGAATGCAAATGCACCTCTTGCAAAGATACCGCAGTCCCTCCCCGCAGGGTATTGTGTATTTCGGCAATTTGATCGACGTGTTTTATAAGCTGGCGCAGTTCTTTTTCAGGTGAGCCGGGGGCTTCAATCCGTGTATCGTAGTGGATAAAACGCGCCGGTTCACCTTCGCCGCCGAATTCGCCCCGCACGGTCACTTCAACCGAATGAATCTTTATCTGCCTTTTTGCTGCTTCCCGGTAGATATCGTTGCAGAAGCAGGTGGCGAGTGCAAGAAACAGCAGTTCGCCTCCGTTAACTGCAGAACCAGCAGCCCCGGTTTTCGCAGGAATAGAAATGGATTTTTCCGATGCATTCGTTGATACGAGCACCTCGTTGGTGCTATTCTCATTTCTTATAGTAGCCGTGATCTTCATAACAGATGGGTGTATTGATAAAGAGATTTTTTGCGGCACGGGAAGAAGTTAATGCAAATCATCAACCTTGTCTAAACAATAACAGTGCTCCCATTGCGTCATCCCGATTTTTGGATAATAGCCTACGGCCTTTGGTGCGGCGAGCAGGATGAGTTTAGCGGCCGGACTTAATTTTTTTGTCAGCCTGATCAATTCTTTGCCAATGCCCTGTTTTTGATAAGCCTGGTGCACGGCAAGATCAGACAAGTAGGTGCAGAAAGCATGGTCCGTGAGTGCCCTGGAAACGCCCACTAATTTTCCATTATCCCTTGCCGTTACAAGCAGGTTGGCATGATCAAGCATTTGCTGCAGGCGGTCGTTATCATCTACCGGGCGTCTCTCACCAAGTGTTGAATCTATCAGGACTTGTTTGAATTCTTCAAGGCTGAGGTTGTTTTCCTGCTGATAGCTTAACATATTATTAATGGATTGGGTGAACTTGGAGCAAAAGTAAAATGAATTTAGTCGGCAATAAAAGGCCCGATGAGGGCGCTATGTTCACACTGCTTCAACAGAATTGCCGGGTGGAATCCTGGCGGCTTCATGTTGAACTACTGCCGGAATGCTAAAAAGAAAAGTACTTCCCTTACCCGGAATACTTTCTGCCCAGAGTTTGCCCTGGTGCCGCTGTATGATCTCCTGGGAAATGTATAAACCGATGCCCATACC
>JAGWTK010000085.1 GCA_028876035.1 Bacteroidota bacterium | reverse complement strand
AAAATAAAAGACAGGTTGGGGCAGATTCAACGCAATATCGATCGTGCCGATGCGATTACCAGCATTTCCGCATTTACAAAACAAGTGATGATGGAACACCTGCAACTGAAGAATAAAACCGTGGAAGTGATTTACAATGGGTGTAACATCAACGAATTTCCAGGATACGATGAGCCGGTCTATAAGCCGCGTGCACCCTTTCTCTTCGCTATCGGCACAGTGCTGCCAAAGAAAAATTTCCACGTGCTTCCCGCCCTGCTGCAAGGGAACGATTACGAGCTGGTAATCGCCGGCGTTGGCAACAAACAGTACAACGCTGCAATTATGAAGGAGGCGGAACGGCACGGAGTAGCTGGCCGCGTTGTATTGGCGGGGGCACTTACAGAAGCGGATAAATACTGGTATTATAAAAACTGCCTGGCTTTTGTATTCCCCTCACTGGCCGAAGGCTTTGGTTTTCCCCTCATCGAAGCGATGTACTATGGTAAGCCCTGTTTTAGTTCGGCCCTTACTTCCCTGCCCGAAATCGGCGGCGATCTTGTTTACTATTTCAATTCTTTTGAGCCGGCAGCAATGCAATCCGTATTTGGAAAAGGGATGGAACAGTATGCAGCCACCCGGCCGGCGGCTGCCATCCGTGAAAGAGCGTTACAATTCAGCTGGACCAGTGCTGCGAAAGCCTACCTCAATACCTACCGGAGCCTCTGAGCTGATTCCAGTAAAAGAGCTTTCTTCCGGCGATGAGCTTATGGCAAAACCGCACCCGATATTGGACCCAGCAACGCAGGGTTCCAACTTTAAACTTTAAACTTTGAACCTTAAACATTATTTACCTTCGCCCCATGGTCAATGACTCAATCGGACGCTACAAAAATCTCTTCCGGCATATTCAAAACTGGCAGGGTTATTTCCTGCGCAAACTTAAAAAAGGATTCCAGCCGATGGAGTTTGTTACGCGTGGCCATCACCGTAAGTTCATCGTTCCATCAAAAGCGCTTTACCTCGTATTCAAAGAGATCTTTGTCACCGATTTTTACGATATCGACCAGGTGGTGCTGAGCCTTCCTCCCAATCCTGTGATTATTGATATCGGCGCGAATGCGGGTTATTTCGATATCGCCCTGTTTTCCAAAATAAAGGAGGCAACCGTTTATGCGTATGAGCCCATCGCTTCCAACTATGAACTGTTCCGGAAAAACATTGCTTTAAACGCCGGCCTCGAAAAAAACATTCATCTCCACAATAAAGCAGTTACCGGAACGCCGCAGGAAAATATCGAACTTTATATGGAAGCTGCTTCCGACAACTCCGTGATTGCTTCGGTATACACAGATTTTGACGCGCAGAACCAGCACATCATACGGGTGCCTGCGATTTCGCTAATGCAGATACTTGAGCAAAACAATATCGAAAAAGTAGATCTTCTGAAGATGGATTGCGAGGGTAGCGAGTATCCGATTATTTATGAAACGCCGGCGGCCGCCTGGACAAAGATTCAGCAACTCACGGTAGAAGTGCACAACCTGGACGATGACAAGCGCAACGTAGATGCATTGCGGCAATTCCTCGAAGAAAAACAGTTTAGTGTAACAACCGAATTTGCACATGCCAGTTGCTACGCGCTCACCGCTGTCAAAAAAAATGCTTAACCCCCGCCCGCATGAACCATGTTTTGATCGATTGCGAACGTACCAGGCATCCCAATACCGGCCTCTTCCAATTTTGCCGCGAACTGGGTGAACAGCTCATCCACCTGCACGATCCAAACCAGGAAAGCCTGCATTTCTACCTTCCCGAAGAACAACGAAACTTATTCGGTCCGGATCAGCAGGTGGTAGTACAGCGGCATTGGCATAAATTTTTCCAGCCCGGCGCCGGCAAGTACCAGGTATGGCATTGCACTTTCCAAAATTCCAATTACCTGCCTTACCACCGTAACACAAGACGGGTATTAACGGTAAACGATCTCAATTTCCTGGTTGAGATCAAAGACGATAAAGCACGGATTCAAAAATACCTGGACCATATCCAGAAGAATATCGACCGGGCCGACCATATCGTGTGTATCTCTGATTACACCCGCCGCCATATGCTGGAGTTCCTCAAGCCGGGGAATAAACCGGTAGAAGTGGTATACGATGGTTGCGATATCAAAACATTTCCCGGCTTCGATGCACCCGCTTATCGTCCGGCTCATCCTTTTATTTTTAGCATCGGTACAGTGCTGCCCAAGAAGAATTTTCATGTGTTGCCCTGCCTGCTGAAAGGGAACGATTATGAACTGGTGATAGCGGGCATCATCAACAAAGAGTACGGAGAAAAGATAATGGAAGAAGCACGGGTGCATGGTGTAACCGACCGGGTTAAACTAACCGGCCCCATCAGTGAACAAGACCGCTACTGGTATTATAAAAATTGTGCGGCCTTCGGCTTTCCATCAATTGCAGAAGGATTTGGCTTGCCCGTGGTAGAAGCTATGAACTTTGGTAAACCCGCTTTTATTTCTACGCATACTTCGCTGCCCGAATTGGGAGGCGATGCTGCTTACTACTTCCGCGATTTTGATCCACAGCATATGCAGGAAGTATTCAATACCGGTATGCAGCATTACCAGCAGGCCAATCCTGTTGAAAAAATACGTGCACAAGCCCTGAAGTTTAACTGGGATCATACGGCACGCTCCTATCTGTCTATTTACCGCTCGCTGTACCAATAACCGGCACCGCATCTTTCTAAAATCATTGTTAGATTTGACCATGAACTGGCAGGACATCCTCGCAGGTTTGGCGCCCAACAACACCCGTGCGATCGCGCGTGGCATCTCTCTGATCGAAAATGAACAGGAAGGGTATGCTTTATTACTCGAAGCCCTGCCGTCAAATGATAAAACTCTGGTATTGGGCATTACCGGTCCGCCGGGTGCCGGCAAAAGTTCACTCACCGATGCGTTGATCGCTGAGCTGGTTAAACAACAACAATCCGTTGCTGTCCTTTGTGTTGATCCTTCTTCTCCTTTTCACCGGGGTGCGTTGTTGGGTGATCGCATCCGCATGTCGCAGTGGTATAACCATCCGAATGTATACATCCGTTCACTGGCAACCCGTGGTGCGCTGGGCGGACTCCATCCCAAAACCATTGAAATCGCCGACTTTGTGAAGGCAGCGGGTTTTGATTGCGTGATCATTGAAACGGTGGGGGTCGGACAAACAGAACTCGAGATTGCCGGTCTGGCCGATGTAACAACGGTGGTATTGGTGCCCGAGGCAGGAGACGATGTCCAGGCCATGAAATCAGGCCTCATGGAAATTGCACAGGTATTTGCGGTGAATAAATCTGACCGGCCCGGGGCTGATCTATTCGCAAATCACCTTCGTGCTTCTGTTAATGAACTGGCGGCGGGGAAAGACATCGCAATCGTGAAAACTTCCGCCATCAACCGCGAAGGTATTGCTGCATTGTGGACTGCCATTCGTGAAAGGCAGCAGAATCATACTGCTCAGCAGCACAAATCTGCACTGCTCGCGGAAAAAGCCTGGCAGATTATTGGCCAGCGCAGAATGAAAAACCTGGATATCGATCGCCTCCGAAAGGAAATTGAAGTGGCGATGCAAGATCCAGGTTTCAATTTCTATAAGCTGGTCGCCTCACTTCAGTAAGCAGCCGGCATTTCATCGTCCATATCGCAACCGATCGGTGCACCGGGCGGCATTTGATCATGCAATACCGTTGGCTTCGCTTTTTCCGGTGATTTCATCCTGTCAAGTGCAAGTAATAAATGCGCCGTATAACTGTCATCACCAGCCGCTTTTTGCTGCTCGGTTATATATGTTTTGAGTGATGCGAGGGCTTTGACGCCTGCTGCACGGGCACCGAACTGTACATTGTCATTCACGCTCAGTGCCAGCAGGTAGGTCAGCAGTATTTGCTCATTCTGCATTTGAATCAGCGCCTCTGTGCCTTTGCGGCGGGGCGATTTCCAGGTTTGCTGAATCAGTTTGTCGAGCATCTCCTGCACACCTAAGCCACCCTCCGCCTCATATTGCACCATACGGCTGAGCCTTTCTTCATTGAATAAAAAAGAAAGCGGGAAATCGGCAGCCGTTTCTGCAGGTGACAATGCGTCGAAAGCCAGGCCCGTGCGCTTTTTAAATAGTTCACGGGTGAAATCGTAGCCAGCCGGACGTGGTGGGATGAGGTGGGTAATAGATGGAGGCAGCATCAGCACAGAAGGATCAATGCAGTCGATGGCTGCATTCAGTGCATTCAGTTGCTGTTCTTTGCCAATGGGCTTTGTTACTATTTGCCCGTCGCCCCGCAGCGCATAGTTGTAATCCATCCCGCCAACGAGTTTGGTGACGGCTTCCAGCTGGTAGCGATGTACGAGATATGCAGGCACCAGTACATCTTCGAGAAAGGCCATTGGTGTACCGGGGGGAATGCTGTTTTCGCCAAAATGGGCGAGGGCTACACTGCGCACTTTCATCAACTCTTTCAGCTCTTCTACTGCATCGGCACCATTGTCCCACAAATGCGCCTGCGGATGCAATCCGCCGGCGGGTCGTGCATCCCTATCCGAGATAAAGCGCAATCCTTTTTTCAGCGTGGCATCAGTTAGAACTTTATTAAGTGCTGCGGCTTCGTTCTTGCTGTCGGAGAAATCGCCGTATCCCCAGGTGATGGACACTTTGTCCCATTCACCAATACCGCTTGCATAAGCAGCCGACAAATCAATTTCACCCTTCGCATTCACACGCACCATGGGCGGTGGATAATCCATCACGCTCGCCCGGTTGTTCACGCTCGATGCATAATTGTGCATGAGCCCGAGCGTATGTCCTACTTCATGCGCAGCAAGCTGGCGCAGGCGTTCTATGGCCATCTTTAACATCTTGTCGTTGGCGGGAATGCCTTTTTCATAGGGCGATAGCAATCCCTGTGCGATGAGGTAGTCCTGCCGCACCCGCAAAGACCCCAGGCTCACCTGTCCTTTGATAATTTCACCCGTGCGGGGATCAACAACGGCTGCACCATAGCTCCATCCGCGGGTAGAGCGATGTACCCAGTTGATCATGTTATAGCGGATGTCCATGGGGTCGGCGGTGTCGGGTAATAGTTTTACCTGGAAGGCATTCTTATAGCCGGCTGCTTCAAAGGCCTGGTTCCACCAGGAAGCACCTTCCAGCAAAGCACTGCGTATCGGCTCTGGTGTGCCGTTATCGAGGTAATATACAATCGGTTTCACGGCTTCGCTGGCAGCAGCCCCGGGATTTTTCTTTTGCAGGCGATGGCGAATGATGAAGTTTTTGCTGATGGGGGAGGCTACCGGTGTACTATAGTCGAAATAATTGCGGTTAATAAAACTGGAACGCGGATCAAATACCCTGGGTTGATAACCAGCGTCGGGTAGTTGCACAAAAGTATGGTGCATGCGAACGGTAATGGCTTCGGCAGAAGGTGTTACCGACTGCACATATCCGCCTGCATTGCCCTCATTGTTAACAAACGTAATAGTCGCTTCAAATTCGCTGTTGTAGGGAAAATTCTTTGTACGGGGCAGATAGATAGCACAGCGGCTTTTTTCTATTGAATAGCTGCCTTGCTGGGCAGCTTTGATTCGGTTGGCTACCCGCATCGCGTCACGGGTGAGAAACTCCGTCGCGTCTACGAGTGCATGACCATTGCTTTCGGCTTCAACGGTAAAGCCCCAGAGGGTAGACTGCGCAAAGGACTGCTCAACGGCGCGACGCTCATTGGGGTCGTTGCTATTAGCGCGGTAATCATAATTAGGTTGAATGAGCAGGACCTTACGCCCTGTTTTTACAAATTTCACCACGCTGGTATTGCCGAGCAGGCCGCGGTCGAGCCCAATGTCGTTGGAACCGAGTCCGGCAGGTAAAGAAGTTTGGTACAACAATTCACTATCGGGCTTATCAATCTCCAGCCAAATCTTTCCATTGTTGTCATCCCAATAGAAGTTCAGGTAACCGGGGTATTTTTTAAAGCCGGCGGTTTTTTCTTCGATGGACGGGAGTTTACTTTGTGATTGTGCTGCCAGGGAAAGGAGCAGGAGTGAAAAGAGTAAGTATCGCATGTGAAATTATTTGCAGCGTCAAGATACTACAAATGGAGTTTCACATTTTTCCGTCGGAGAATTTTAGCGCGGGATCAATCAGGCTTCGTGGTTACTTCTCCACCAGCGGTAGCCGATATACCCAAGGATCATAAAGGGCATAGCGGCGAGATAAAGGATGCCGCCGTTAAGTGCTTTCGCAGGCTTTTCACCAAGTTGCTGCGCGGTTTTGGTGCAGATGGAGCATTGCGCTGTTGCTTGGTGCTGCGTTGCCAACAAGAGCAGGCCCGACAATAATATAATGACTGATGCCTTTTTCATTTCCGGAAATGTAAAAATAGGACAGGATTAATAAAAAAAGGCAGCCAATTTCCTGACTGCCTTCGATATTTTGTTAAGCGGTTTCCATCCGCTTGTTTTGTTTCTTTCTTTCTTCTTCGTCCAGGATCACTTTCCGCATCCGGATGTTTTTCGGTGTTACCTCGATGCACTCATCCTGCTGGATGTATTCCATACATTCCTCCAGTGTGAGCAGGGTCTTGGGCGCGATGCGGGTAGCATCGTCACTTCCGCTCGCACGGTGGTTGGTGAGCTTTTTGGCTTCGGTAGCATTCACCACGAGATCACCTGGCTTGATATGCTCGGCAATAATTTGTCCGGCATACACCTCTTCACCCGGGTCAACAAAAAAAGTTCCGCGTTCCTGGAGTTTATCGATAGAGTAAGCAGTGGTGCGTTCCGTATTTTTCGACAGCAATACACCATTGTTACGTCCGGGGATAGCGCCTTTCCAGGGTTTGTATTCAAGGAAGCGGTGGGCCATGACGGCTTCACCGGCCGTATTCGTAAGCATATTGCTGCGGAGTCCGATCAAACCGCGGGAGGGAATTTCAAACTCGAGGTGTTGCATTTCGCCCTTGGTTTCCATCACCAGCATCTCGCCCTTGCGTTGGGTCACCAGGTCAATTACTTTACCACTGAATTCCGCAGGTACATCTACCACCAGGATTTCATACGGCTCGTGCTTTTTGCCATCGATGTCTTTTACCAGTACGGTAGGCTGACCAATCGTCAATTCAAAACCTTCACGGCGCATAGTTTCAATAAGAATACCGAGGTGGAGGATACCACGACCGTATACCAGGAAGCTATCCGCACTATCGGTATCGTCTACACGCAGTGCCAGGTTCTTTTCTGTTTCTTTCATCAGGCGATCGCGGAGGTGACGGCTTGTTACGAACTTACCTTCGCGGCCGAAGAAGGGTGAGTTGTTGATGCCAAACAACATGCTCATCGTGGGTTCATCCACGCTAATCACCGGTAATGCTTCGGGTTGTTCTGCATCGGCGATGGTATCACCGATATTAAAATCTTCCAGTCCAACCACCGCACAGATATCACCGGCAAACACTTCGGTGGCTCTTTGCTTGCCCATGCCCATAAAGGTGTAGAGCTCGCGTACTTTCAGTCGCTTGATAGCGCCACCCGCTTGTACGAGGGCGATGTTTTGTCCTTCTTTGATAGAACCACGGGATACTTTACCCACCGCGATACGGCCGAGGAAAGATGAATAGTCAAGGGAAGTAATCTGCAACTGCAGCGGACCTTCGGCTACCCGTGGCTGTGGTACGTACTGGAGAATTCCATCGAGCAGCGGGGTGATGTCTTCGCACTGTTCGTTTTTATTATTGAACCAGCCATTCTTACCCGAACCGTAGAAGGTGGGGAAGTCGAGCTGTTCTTCGGTCGCATCGAGGTTAAAGAAGAGTTCGAATACTGCGTCGTGCACTTCATCGGGACGGCAGTTTGGCTTATCGACTTTATTGATAACTACGATCGGGCGCAGGTTCAGCTGCAGGGCTTTCTGCAGTACGAAACGGGTTTGCGGCATCGGTCCTTCGAAAGCATCTACCAGCAGCAGTACGCCATCGGCCATTTTCAATACGCGTTCCACTTCTCCGCCAAAGTCACTGTGACCCGGCGTATCGATCACATTGATCTTGGTGCCCTTGTACTCCACGGCAGCATTCTTACTGAAGATGGTAATACCTCTTTCCCTTTCCAGGTCATTGCTATCCATGATCAGCTCACCGGTCTCCTGGTTTTCCCGGAAAACCTTGGTGGCATGCAGGATCTTATCTACCAGGGTAGTCTTACCGTGGTCAACGTGCGCGATAATCGCTATGTTTCTAATGTTCATAATGCAAATTGCTATTCACAGGAAGCCGGTGGGCGCTCAAAATTTCAAGCCGCGAAGGTACGGCAATTCAACGGGAGGGGCAAGGGAAAGTGATGATTATTCTGTTATGAAAATAAATCCGGTGCGTAAGGATGGGTGCGGCACAGAATGTTGAGGCACAGGAGTTTAAAAGTTTAAGGGTTTAAGGGTTTAACTGTTCTTTATGTGTAACCCTCTGGTGATTTCATCGGCACGCTAAGAAAGCGATAGGGGTCAGTGGCAGGGGGCATCTGCGCAGTCGCGCTGGTTTTAATACTATTTGACCGAAGTACCTGGGTTTCCAGCACGTCTTCTGCAAGGGTCGGTACGTCGTTAAGGTTTTCGAAATACACCTGAAGATAAAGAGCAGCTGATATAAAAAGTTAGAACACTGCACTGCGGCAGCAACCTTTAAACTCTTAAACCCTTAGACTTTTAAACCTTACCCGTCAGATTTCGAAACACCTCCTCCAGCTTCTGCACCCCGCTCTGAAGGGAAACAATATTAAGATTATGATCCACCGCAAACGCCAGCAGGGCCTTGCGGGTTTCGGCGGCATCGGCGCAAGCCAGCGACCATTCATTTTCTCCGGCGGCATTTACAGCCGTCACTCCCGCAACCTGTGCCAACTGTGATGGATCAACGCTTTCTGCAAACCGTACCTGCACTTGCTGGGCGGCCGACTGGCTACGTAGATTGTCGAGGGTATCATCCGCCACCAGTTTCCCTTTGTTAATTATAATCACGCGGTCACAAACCGCCTCTACTTCCTGCATGATATGCGAAGAGAATAAAATCGTTTTGTCTTTTCCCAGCATCTTTATTACTTCCCGTATCTCTACAATTTGGTTCGGATCCAAACCGGTGGTAGGCTCATCCAATATCAGTACTTCCGGATCGTGCAAAATAGCAGCTGCCAATCCCACGCGCTGCTTATACCCTTTTGATAACTGCCCAATCTTCTTCGTGCGTTCCGGGGTCAAGCCCACCATCGTAATGACTTCCTCAATTCTCTGCGCGGGCTTTTCTATTTTGTGCAGTCCGGCTACAAACTCCAGGTATTCCCGCACATACATATCGTAATACAATGGATTTGCTTCCGGCAGGTACCCAATCTTACTTTTTGCAGCGAGTGGTTGTTTTGTCACATCAATGCCGCAGACCGTTGCGGAACCGCCATCCGGCGAAAGATAACCCGTAATCATCTTCATGGTAGTTGATTTGCCCGCGCCATTCGGACCGAGAAAACCAGTCACCTGGCCCTTGCCGGCTGAGAAAGAAATACCGTCGACTGCTTTCTGTTCGCCGTAGATTTTTTTGAGTTCGTTTACCTGGATGGACATGGTACAAACCTAGAACAAAAATAATTTAAGAGATAAGATATTTTGATGTAAGATATAGGCAGATTTTTAGATTTTTTGATTGCTGGATTTCTGGATATAATCGCTGATGTCGGATGTGGGCATCGCTGATTTCTTCTATTGCATTGTACAGCTCCTAATCAATCAACTTTCTGTGCAACTAACAACATCTTGAGTCAACCCTGCCAGTAGCCTGAAGCCAGCAGCTCGCAGCTCTGCCACACAGGGGTATCTTGGTACTATGTACTTGGTACTCGGTACCAGATACCAGATACCAACTACTACTCCCTCACCGCCACCGCAATCTTCGAATCCGCCGTTCCGTAATACAGGAACCATTTGTTTTTATAGTGCGCCAATCCTTCCAGGAAGCAGACAAAGTTTACCTGGCCGGTTTTTTCGTAGCCTTTATCGGGTGTGATGAAATACGAATCCTTTCTGCCAATGACCTGCAAAGGGTTGTTCTTGTCGAGCAGGGCTTGTCCGCCGGAGTAGGTACCCTCAGCCAGACTTTTATCTCCAATCGAAGGAACATTCCGCCCGTTGTAGATAAGCAGGATACCGCTGTCGGTAAGGATCGCAGGCGGCCCGGGTTCAACGATATCGCTGTCAAACTTACCGGGTCTTGGCCCTAACACAATTTTAAGGTCGGGTGTTTCCACGGAGTTATGCCGTAATGCAATGGGTGGTTTTTCGCCCGACTGCATTTCAACCGGCGTCCAGTGAATCAAATCTTCGGAGCTTGCGGCATTAATGTTGACATCTCCCCAATACATCCAATATTTGCCACTGATTTTTGTCGCCACGATTTTTCCATTTTCATACTTCGACACAATGGAACCCGATTTCGACCATTGGTTCAGGTATTTGCCGTTGTAAGCATCTTTAAAAGCGGGACCGTACTTAGTCCAGTGCAGGAGATCGGGAGAACGCGCGACCAGCAGCCGGGCTTTGTCGCCATCGTAGGCAGTGTAGGTCATGTAATAGATACCGGAACTGTCTTCTACCACCCTTGGATCTTCACAACCACCTTCCCATTCGTATTTTTTCTGATCGTCGTTCGCCGGGAAGAAAACAGGCTGGGGCAAGCGTGTAAAATGCAGGCCATCCATACTCCAGGCCAATCCAATCCGCGAAGTACCATTGTATTTTCCAACGCTGTCCTCCGCACGATACAGCATATACAACGTATCCCCTTTTACGACGATAGCTGGATTGAATACATCTTTTGTTTCCCATTTCACCTGCTTGCCCAGTAGGGGACATTCGAATATGCCATCGCTGGGTTGTAATACGGGATTGGCAGAATCGGCTTTTACAAAGGGACCCATTACCCAATCCTTTCGCACGGGTGCTGCAGGTTCAGTACAACGGGTACCATTAAGCGCTAATAGGAAGAAAGCGGCCAGCCAGCCATTGGAGCGTCTCATACCTGCAATCGTTTGGATGAATAATGCATCAAATATAAAGCCCTGCTCGTGAGAACAGGGCTTGGCAAAGGATTTTAATCAGCGAAAGCACTACAGATCGTCATATTCATAAATATGATCGATGTGCATACCTGCGTTCATTTCCGTAACAGGATTGATGATACCGTCTTTGAGTCCGTATACCCAGCCATGCAGGTGCGGACGCTGTTCCTGTTTCCATGCTTTCTGGATGATGGAAGTCTTGGCAAGATTGAACACCTGTTCTTTTACATTCAGCTCTACCAGCCGGTCAATTCGTTTTTCTTCGCTGTCGATCGCATCCAGTTCGTCGCGGTGGAGACGGATAACATCTTTGATATTCCGCAGCCACATATTAAGTACCGCTTTAAAATCGGTATTGGTGGTAGCTGCCTTGATACCGCCGCAACCATAATGGCCGCAGACGATGACGTGCTTTACCTTGAGGTGATTGACTGCGTAATCAAGTACCGCGAGCAGGTTTACATCTGTATTCACTACCAGGTTGGCCACATTGCGGTGCACAAAAATTTCACCTGGCTGTGTGCCGGTTATCTCATTGGCCGGTACGCGGCTGTCGCTGCACCCGATCCACAAAAAGGCGGGTGTTTGGAGGTGCGCCAGGCGGTTAAAATAATCGGGATCCGCCTGTGTTTTTTCGGCGGCCCATGCTTTATTCTCAAGTAATAGCTTTTCGTATAGTTTCATAATTGCTGAATGTTATTGCATATTAGTGTATTTTCTAACACGCCTGATGGGTAAATGTTTTTAGGTTTTTGAAAAGGGGTCATTATACCGCCATGGCAACGGGCCCGGTTGTAAATCCCTGCTGGCGGTACTCGCTGCGCTTCAACTCTACGC
>JAGWTK010000611.1 GCA_028876035.1 Bacteroidota bacterium | reverse complement strand
CAGGCTTTGCAGGTTGCTTTGGCTGATCGGGATCATACCGTTTTTGTTTAATTTATCTTGGTCGTAAGCGATTATAATTTAACAATTTAAACGCAGCGGTGCGTAATTTTGAAGCGTCCTCTACCTAAAACTACGCACTATGAAAAAATTACTGCTGGCCTTTTCGGGATTATTGGTTGCAATCACTACTATTCACGCTCAGGGGCACGAGCGGCCAATGGAAGTGAGCGCCAATGCTTCCCAGGTTTATTTTGAACTGGGTGGGCCTGGTATTATTTACTCATTTAACTACGACGGGCGACTCAGTGGCTATGAAAATGGGATTGGATTTAGAATTGGCCTCGGTGGAGCATCTGTGAATGGTGAGGGCTACTATGCTATTCCCTTCCAATTGAACTATCTCGCAGGAAACCGCGGTAAATACCT
This sequence comes from Bacteroidota bacterium, assembly GCA_028876035.1. Classification (GTDB taxonomy): domain Bacteria; phylum Bacteroidota; class Bacteroidia; order Chitinophagales; family Chitinophagaceae; genus JACMLD01. The sequence goes on along the minus strand of JAGWTK010000611.1, from coordinate 1,944 downwards.
GGAACTCGGAGCCGGAGCTACCTATGCGCCGGGACTCGAATTGTTCGACAATGATGGCAATTCCTATGGCACGTTCACCATCGGGTACCGCAAGCAACCAGTCGGTAGAAAGGGATTTACATTTCGCGCAGCGTTTACACCGATCATCGGATTCAAAGACCGCGGCAGCTTTCTTCCCTTCGCAGGCGTCAGTTGGGGCTTCCGGTTTTAAGCTTACAAATTATTAATGATAATGCTAGCTTGGGCTCGCGTACATGTTTGAGCCTGTAAGATGTCTTTGCCTACGACCAGGCTGAGCAACCGGATATCTTTTATTTGCCCGGTAGAAAATACCCCCTCCATTATCTTTTTATTGAGCTGGGCATCGATGCTTTTGCGGTTCTGTTCTACCAGGTCTTTCACACTGATATTGGCCTTCTCACGCAAAGCACGTAGGATCTTGTTGCTGAAAAATGTTTTGCCAAGGGCCAGTATTAGGTTGGAACTTTTCAGCGAATAGTCAAGGTCGGGTATAAACACCACCTGGCTGGCAGTGTCTAGCCGCGGCGTACCGGTGAGGAACAGGCTTCCTTTTTTATCGCCGTCGAAGTCTACCATGATCTCTATTTTTCCTTCTTCTGCACCATTCACCTGCACGTTTTTAAGAATGACTTTGTTTCCTTCTATTTCAAACGAGGTATCTTTTATCAGTCCGTTTATCACTGTATTGATGAAATTATAATCATAACGTGCATTCGTGTACAGCGTAATGCCCGGTACTGGTTCAGCAGCTTGCAGGGGAGGAAGAAAGGACGCACTGAAATTATTGGTGCTGTCGCTGTGTAACTCGGGGAAGCAACTGATGCCAAGTGTTGCCTGCAAGGTATCTTTTACACTGTTCATCGTCCCCATTTTCACAGCGGAAGGATTTATTTTAAGGTAACCGTATTTATCGAGCGGAATTTTTTTGTTGATGCGTTCTGCCAGTGTTTTGGTGGTGCTGGTGAAGTCCATACCGTTAACGATGCTGTCCACCGAATAACAAAATGCATTGGTGGATGATTTGATACTGTCCATCACCTGTTGCGTTACGTCCAGTCCGAACATCGACACCACGCATTTCTCCTGTGCCACTGCTTTCTGTGCAGACGTGCGGGTATGCACGGTATAATTTGGCTGGAACTGCAATTGTGAGCTGATAAAGATGGTGGTCTTGCGCATGGATTCTTTGCCAAATCCGCAGCTACCTCCAATCCATGGAGAGGTCTGATGGTTAAAAGCACAAACACATTTTTCACCGGCCACCTGGTAGCTGCCAGCCAAACTAACCTGTACCTGGTTGTTATTGCACGCAAACGTAAAGCCGCCCGGTACAAACCGATACTTATAATGAAAATCGCAGGAGGTCTGCAAATACCCGGGCCAGCCTTCGCTCGTTACTTCCTTTGGAATGAGCACAGCTGCCTTCTCGAGAAAGGGTGTCATCACCACTTTTACCGGCACATTGATATTGGACTCGGCGAGCGGGGGCAGGCTATTGCTAAGGGGGACAGCGGTAAAACTCGATTTCAACGGGGCGGTACAAGAAAAGCAAGCCAGGGCGAACAACCCAACAAAAAGCCATTTATGCGGATGGGACATGGACCTAAAATTAAGCTCCAATTTCAAAATACTTTTTAAACATTTCAATAGTGCGAAGCGAAATCTGGCCTTCTACTGCATGGATAGACCGACCCGGAACGCATTCTGTCGAAAAAAATATAGGCGGCGAAAAATGGAAGTAAGTGGCTGATTAATAATAAATCTATCAAAAGAAGGAGATGGGAAAATACGGTAGTGGTTGGACGAAGTACCGGGGGCGGGAAAAATAAATTTTGAATGTTATGATTTCTTTATAATTTCACGCGCTCCTACAAAAAAAATAGGCCCTTCCGTAGAAACGGACTGACCTCTAACGATTGCTTG
>JAGWTK010000610.1 GCA_028876035.1 Bacteroidota bacterium | reverse complement strand
AAAACAGAACCTTTCTTTACCGGGATGGAAAATGGCTACAAGCGGATGCTTACAGCGTTTATGCGTGTCCGTTGGATGGCCTGGGTAATTCTGTTGGCCTGTGTCGGACTCGCATGGCTTGCATTTGTTAACCTCAAAAGTGAAATTGCGCCGCTGGAAGATCGCAGCAGCATACGTTTTACTGTCACTGCAGCAGAGGGCACGAGCTATCCGTATATGCAGCAGTATGTAGATCGAATCTCCAATTACCTCTACGATTCGGTGCCTGAACGTGATTTTGTATTCGCGCGTACAGCCGGCTTTGGTCCAACCAATACGGCTCAGCCAAGAATTGGCTTAATTGATCCGCGTGAAAGAACCAGAAGCCAGTCGGACATTGCCAATGATCTGCAAAGAAAGCTAAGCCGGTTTAATGACGCACGGATTTTTGCCGTTCAGGAACAAACCATTTCAGTGGGAGCGGGCTCGCGTGGTTCATTGCCCGTACAATTTATATTGCAGAACCAGGATTTGAATAAGCTGAAGGAAATCATTCCCAGGTTCCTGGACGAGGTGCGGAAAGACAAAACCTTTGCCAATGCCGATGTTAACCTGAAGTTCAATAAGCCGGAAGTACAAATTACGCTCGACCGCATGAAGATAAAAGACCTTGGTTTGTCGACCCAGGATGTTATCTCCGCGATGCAGGCTGCCTTCAGCGGCGGTCGTCTCGCTTATTTTATACAGGGCGGCTACCAATACCAGGTGATAGCGCAGGTTGATCGAACAGATCGGAACAAACCAATTGACATAGAGCACCTGTATGTCCGGAACAAATCCGGCGAGAGCATTCCGCTGAGTGCGATTGTGCACATGGAGACCAGCAGCAGTCCATCCACCCTCTATCACTTTAACCGTTACAAAGCAGCGACAATATCTGCGTCTCTGGCAGAAGGGCAAACCATTGGCGATGGCATCAAAGCCATGCAGGCAATTGCCGATAAAATGCTGGATGAAACTTTTCAAACCTCCCTGTCGGGTCCCTCACGGGATTATGTAGAAAGTTCATCCAATATACTTTTCGCCGTCGGTTTGGCACTGGTGCTTATCTACCTTGTATTGTCGGCACAGTTTGAAAGCTTCCTGGATCCATTTACGATCATGCTTACCGTGCCGCTCGCATTTGCAGGTGCATTTTTAAGCCTCTGGATATTCAACCAAACCCTGAACATTTTTTCCGAGATCGGGATGATCATGCTCATCGGCCTGGTGACGAAGAATGGTATCCTCATCGTAGAATTTGCCAATAAAAAAAGGGAAATTGGCCTGTCAAAACTGGATGCGGTGATTGAAGCGGCGGCACAGCGTTTACGTCCCATTCTGATGACCAGCCTGGCGACTTCCTTTGGCGCCCTGCCAATTGCACTCAGTTTGGGTGCGGCTTCTACCAGCAGGATTCCATTGGGTATTGTAGTGGTGTGCGGTATTTTATTTTCACTGGTGCTAACACTGCTGGTAATCCCTGCGGTGTATACTTTTATTTCAGGAACCCACAAGGTTCATCAAACGAATATCTCGGAATAATGAAGTGCTCATTACGGCTTATCGCACTGTTTGCTGGACTCATCAGCGTTTTTTTTACAAACGCCCAGACCCTTCGCCTGGAAGATGCTGTTAGCCTTGCGCTGAAAAATAGCCTCGACATTCAACTCGTCAGGAATAACCAGCAGATTGCATCGGTTAATAACAACATTGGTGTTGCCGGTGGGTTGCCTGTTGTATCGGCTACCGGGTCCGACAACGAACAGTCGGTAAACGTCAACCAGAAAATCAACGGTTCAGCCGGCCTTCTGAACATACAAAGAAACGGTGCAGCCAGTAACCAGCTGAGTGCCGGACTCACCGGAACCATGGTTTTGTACAATGGTCTCCGTGTGATCGCTACCAAAAAACGATTGGAGGAACTGGAAAAACAAAGTCAGCAATATGTCAACTCCCAGGTGCAAAATGTTATTGCATCAGTGATGACGAACTACTACGATGTGGTTCGCCAGCAGCAATACATCAAAACCATCGACCAGTCAATTGATGTAGCGGCAAAAAAACTGGAGATCATCAAAACCCAGCAGCAGGTGGGGTTGGCTAATAACGCCGACTTATTCCAGGCCCAACTGGATTTGAATAACCTGCTGCAATCAAAACAGTCGCAGCAACTGGTGATTGACCAGGCAAAAACAAACTTGCTTACTTCCCTCACACTTCGTCCGGATTCAACCGTCATCATCAGCGATACCATTGTGGTTGATAAGTCGATCATACTGGGCAATGTGCTGGGTGATATGTCGAAAAATCCGGATGTGATCGCGAGCGAGGAACAAATCCGCATCAACCAGT
>JAGWTK010000609.1 GCA_028876035.1 Bacteroidota bacterium | reverse complement strand
GTTCTGTAGTGTAACGACAAATAAGATACGGGTTGGTTAACCGTTTGTTTTGTTACTAGCTGAAGGAAGAAATTGTTTACTGAGTCTAGCCCTTGTATGGGAATTGCACCTAGGTACTCACGCGCGGGCGCGAATGCAGATGGAATAATTTGTACAGTCGAAACGGGACTTCTTACTGCTTCATAACTACGCCTCGGCAACTGAATTATTATTTTTCCGCTGTCATTTTGTATAGCAGCGACGTTTAATTTTTTTTTGGCGAGTACTCCGGTTGGGCTTAGCCAGTATCTATTAGTCAGATCTCTTATAATGGTCGTGTTTTTTTGTAGGATTGCTGAGTCGCAGCAATTTCCCGGCATAACTACTGTTACGCAGGAGTCCGAAACAGAATCAACTATTTCATGGTTCATATATTTGTCTTGCGTCGAATCTGGTGAACGAAAGGTGACGATATTGTAACAGTGTTTATATGTGTAGCAGGAACAAGAGGGGGCACCCTTTAGTGTGGTGTTGGTCACTGATTGCTGGGCATATTCGACCTGAAAGTTCTTTTTTAATCTGTAATGAAATCCTTGCACAAGGCTGTTTGCCCCGGATTTCGAACCAGATTCTTGCGAAGCGGCACTGAAAAATGAAAACAGCCCTAAGATGCAGAAATGAATTTCTCGCTTAAACATATAAAATGATTTTGCGCTGTAATGGCAGTTAAACGGTTTGGGATTTGCTATATAAAAATATGACAAACCGGAACAGCAAGTACAGTGTTTTCACGGTAGTTGTTCCTGGTACACCATTATGGCAAATGTTAACTTGTTTGTTTGTGAAGCTAGCTGCACAACGGAATGCTTGCTTATTCTCAATATATCAATAATCCGCTTGGTCCATACATCGCAGGTAGGAATTCCAGCATGCAGCGAAGAAGGGCATGTTGAAACTTTGCGATCATTGGAAATGCTTGTCCTTTTTACAAAGCAAAAAGACTTAAAAGTTAGCGCCTTTCCACTGCGTTTATATGCTTGTATGGCTGTTTGTATTACCTGACGGAGTAGATCAAGTATTGATGGCGTGATTTGGCACTACTACAACCCCGCATAATAATCATATCCCCGCTCAAACCAGTAATCTGCCAGTGGTGCATCGTCAAAATAAAGGGTGCCAATCCGCTTCAGGCTCTTAAAGCCATATTTTACCGGCACAATTAAACGCAAGGGAGCGCCATGTTCAATACTCAGCGGCTGGTCATTCATTTCATAACAAAGCAAAGTTTGCGGGTGCAGCGCTGAAGGCATGTCCAGCGCGACATAATAATCTGTATCCGGCGTGGCGGCGCCAATGTATTTCATGCTGGCTTCTTTGTGCAAACTGAAATGATTCAAAAACTCTGATAGCCTCACACCGCCCCAGCTTGTTATCATATCCCATCCCTCAATGCATTTGAAGTTGAAAACGATGCTTGTTTTGGGCAGTTGCTGAATTGCTTCCAGCGAAACCGAGAGCATGTCGCCGTTTGCCTTTGTAATACCCAGTTGCCAGTCTGGTTCGAGCGGGGTTTGTAAACCGACATTTCCATTGATCCTCGGCGACTTTTCGGCGGCATTTTTGGGATAGGTCTTTGCCAGGTGATCATTGCTGAGTGACTTACTGAAAATCTTTTCATTCAGTGTGAGCACAGTTCGTATCGGTGGTTGCACGCCCCCGAGCAATCCATTGTCCGGGGGAAGATTTTTGATATGCGACCAAAGGGCCCAACCTCCACCCATCAATGCGCTGAATTGTGCAAAAGAACCGATGGTCTTGCGTATCACTTGCCGCCTCGTATACAAAGCTTCTTTTTTCATGACTGCTTATTGGGTTCATCGATGATGATTTGCTCCGGATCTTCAGTTGCATCCATCGCATCAAAGCCGGTTATCATACTTAGAAAATTTTTCCATCCCGCTTTTATAACCTGGGCAAGGTGCACCAGGAAAAAAAGACAGTACCCAATCGTTAAAATGAAATGGATTATGCGCGCAAAGGAATATCCGCCGCATAAGGCACAAAGCCAACCCCATTGAACCGGTTTATAAATGGCCATACCTGTCATTACCGAACCCAGTCCCATGACGATTATTGCCGTATAAGCGATTTGTTGTGCGGCATTGTATTTTCCCTGGGCAGGAGCCTCTTTGCGTAGGTGCAGATCGTGAAGCAAGACCTGCCATGCTTCTTTCAACGCATTTTTTCCTGGCAGCAGGAATCGACATTGCCCGGAGAAAATCGTATACAACACATAGAGCAAGCCGTTGATAAAAAACAGCCACATAAATACAAAATGATAGCTCATGCCCTCTGCCATTCTGCCACTGAGGTGCAATGCTTCATAGAAAGATTG
>JAGWTK010000608.1 GCA_028876035.1 Bacteroidota bacterium | reverse complement strand
TATGGCGAAGCAGCGGTATTGAAACCAGGTCACCCGCCTCAAATTGGAAAGGGCAACAACGGTTCTATATATATCGACGATTTCGAAGGTGCCACCAGCAATATTGATCTGCGTTTCCCGCTCATCAGCTGGACGCTGGCTTCTACGCCCCAAAACAATGGTCTATTCCCGGAATCAAGTTTGAGTAACGATCTGGCATATGGTTACAACCGTGCCAAGCTCGCCTGGTACAATATCGAACCGAACCTGCAGGATGCCAAAGGAACCAACAACCCGGTGAAGGGATACCAGAATTTTGCTGACCCCCGGATACGTGCCATCAACCAGCAGGAAATTTATCCGACCAAGTCTATCGATTACGGACAAGCGCAGTTAGTAACTTTTGACCTGGCCTTTTATCCAAACGAAAGAGGTCCGTATAACTATGATGCCCGGCCAGGCAGTATTGATCCTTCCGGCAAACTCCTCAATCCAAAGCAGCGCTGGGGCGGTATCATGCGCGCCATTGACCAAACCGACTTTGAAACCAGCAACGTCGAATACATCGAATTCTGGATGCAGGACCCCTTCCTGTTGAAACCATCCAGTACGGGCGGACAATTCTATATCAACCTCGGCAATATTTCAGAAGATGTACTTCGCGACGGACGACGCCAGTTTGAAAACGGCTTACCGGGGGCAGATGGTAAAGCCGCTACAGATAATAGTTCTGTTTGGGGAAGTGTACCGGCCAACCCGATACAGGTTACCAATGCTTTCAGCAATGATCCGGCCGATCGTCCTTTCCAGGATGTAGGCTTTGATGGTTTGAACGACAATGCCGAGCAGAATAAATTCAGTGCCTACCTCAGCCAGCTGGCCACTGCTACCGGTGCAGGCTCTCCCGCATTCCAGGCAGCCAATGCTGACCCATCCAGCGATAATTTCAAGAATTACCGCGATGGTACTTACGACGCAGCGAAAGCGGATATCCTTGCCCGTTATAAAAACATCAACAATCCGCAAGGCAACTCACCCATTGCAGACGCCAACGCTACCATAACAACAGCCGCCACACTCTACCCCGACCAGGAAGATCTGAACCGCGATAATACATTGAATGAACTGGAAGAATATTTCCAGTATAAAATCAACCTGGTACCCGGGCAGTTTAACGTCGGTCAAAATTTTATTACAGACAAGCGCACCTTCACCCCCAATGTACCCGGGGCAAAACCAGAGAACTGGTACCTTTTCCGCGTACCGGTATCGGAGTATGAAAAGAAAGTGGGCAATATCCCGGACTTCAAATCCATCCGCTTTATCCGGATGTTTATGACTGGTTTCGATGATTCGGTGGTTTGTCGCTTCGCGCAGTTTGAACTGGTGCGCAACCAATGGAGAAATTTCACCTTCAACATCGATACCACCGGAAACTATACCACCATTCCGGCGAATGCGCCTACCGAATTCAACGTGCTGGCCGTAAATATTGAGGAAAACAGCAAGCGCACGCCGGTGCCCTATGTAACCCCTCCCGGTGTAGAGCGCCAGCAGTTGCTGAGTAATAACAATGTAAACCTGTTCCAGAATGAACAGAGTATGAGCCTGCAGATTTGCAACCTTGCAAAGAACGATGCCCGCGGCGTATTCAAAACCTTTAACCTCGACCTCCGTCAATACGGTACATTGTCTATGTTCATTCACGCGGAGGGTCGCGGTACGGTTGACCCGCTGCAACCCAATTCACTGGCAGCCATCATTCGTATCGGAAGTGATTTTGTAAGTAACTATTACGAGATCAAAATCCCGCTTACAAAAACACCATTCAACAGCAGCGATCCAAATGTCATCTGGCCCGTACAGAACGAATTAGCGCTTAGCCTTCAACGTTTGATCCAGTTGAAGATAAGGCGAAACAATACCAGTCTGCCCTCAGTATATTACCGCGAAACCGATGCCGACGGGAAAAGCTATGCCATCCTGGGTAACCCCAACCTCGGTGAGGTAAGGGGTATGTTCCTGGGTGTGCAGAATATCAGCCAGGCACCCGTTTGTACAGAAGTGTGGTTCAATGAACTCCGTTTATCTGATTTGAATGAAAAAGGCGGTTTTGCAGCATTGGGCCGGGTAGATGTAAAACTGGCCGACCTGGGAACAATGACATTTTCGGGAAGTTTCAAAGGCATTGGTTTTGGCAACCTCGATCAACGCGTAAACGAAAGGGCCAAGGACAATCTCTCACAATTTGATGCTGCCACCAACCTGGAACTGGGCAAATTTCTGCCACAGAAATCCGGTATCTCCATTCCTGTATATGCAAGCTATTCACAAACGTTGAGCACCCCGGAGTTCGATCCCTACGACCTCGACATCAAACTAAAAGATAAACTGAAGGCTGCCGGTTCAAATAAAGA
>JAGWTK010000607.1 GCA_028876035.1 Bacteroidota bacterium | reverse complement strand
CACTTCATCCATTTTACTGCCGGTTTCAATCAGGGCGGTAGCGAGGATGGTTAGGGATCCACCATGTTCAATTTTACGGGCAGCACCAAAGAATTGTTTGGGTTTCTGCATGGCGTTTGCTTCCACACCGCCCGATAAAACTTTACCGGAAGCGGGAGCAACGGTATTGTGTGCACGGGCCAGTCGGGTAATAGAGTCGAGCAGGATTACCACATCGTGTCCGCACTCTACCAGACGTTTGGCTTTCTGCAGGGCGATGGCGGATACTTTTACGTGTTTTTCTGCGGGTTCATCAAAAGTAGAAGCGATTACTTCGGCGCGAACGCTGCGTTCCATATCGGTAACTTCTTCCGGGCGCTCATCAATCAGTACCACCATGAGGTAACATTCCGGGTGATTGGCTGCGATGGCATTGGCTACTTCTTTCAGCAACATGGTTTTACCCACTTTTGGCTGGGCTACAATGAGTCCGCGCTGGCCTTTACCGATGGGGGTAAACAGGTCCATGATACGGGTACTGTAGTTATTGGAAGAGGTGAACAGGTTCAGTTTTTCGAAAGGGAACAATGGGGTAAGGTAATCGAAGGGAACGCGGTCGCGAACTTCATCGGGCCTTTTGCCATTGATGCTGTCTACTTTTAATAAAGCAAAATATTTTTCACCTTCTTTGGGGGGGCGAACGGCTCCGTGCACAGTATCACCGGTTTTTAAACCGAATAATTTGATCTGAGAAGGAGAAACGTATACATCATCCGGAGAAGAGAGGTAATTATAATCGGAAGAGCGTAAAAAGCCATAACCATCGGGCATCATTTCCAAAACACCTTCGCCCAGGATTACTCCTTCAAATTCGATATTGAAAGCGGGTTCTTTGCGTTGTTGCTGGCGTGGGTACTGGTGTTGGGGTGCATCAGCAGCGGTCGTGTTTTCGCCAGGTTGCGCCGTTTCGCCATTGGAACTGTCTGCTGCGGTTTCCTGGTTATCGATCGGTTGTTCAGACGGTGCCTGGGCTGCTACGGGAGCAGCTTCCTGACGTGGTTTGCGAACCGGCCCTTTTTTCGGAGTGGCTTTTTCGATGGGGCGTTGCTCCGGTGCAGGGGCTTCCTGCATAACTTCGGCCTCTTCGGTACCGTTAGCGGTTTTAAGGGTAACGGGTTTGCGTGGCCGGGCCGTTTTTTTCTTGGGATCTTCTTTGGTTTCGCTTGCCTGTACGGCCTGGCTATCCAGAATTTTGTAGATCAGTCCCTGCTTGTCCAGCTTTTTAGCGCCGGTAATGCGCAGTTGCTCAGCAATATCCAGCAACTCGGGCAGGAGCATGTCATTTAATTGCAAAATGTCGTACATAAATAAATAGGTCTGTTAATACGGGGATTTCTTGATTGTCAATACTACAAATCCAGTCTAAGGGAATAATTTGATTGAACTCAGATCGGGTTGTGATTTCTTTGATCGGAAGAGAGTAAACCGGTTGTGTCGAGAGCTAAGAAAGAGGACTGAACCGGCTTGTTTCCACTGCAATGTTAAGCACAATTTGTGAAAACAAGCATTTTTTTCGTGATTTTGGCCTTAAGGAAGGGTTAAAAGGCTGTTTGGAGGGTTGTTTGGTTATCTTTGCGGCCAAAACGCAGATTTGTGCGGTGGGTATGCCGTTTCGCAGCAAGGGGTTTGTATATCTGAACCAAGGCAGTTCCGCACAAAAAACATTAAAACAAAGCAGCATGTTCAACAAAAGAATCAAGATCAAACAATTGCTCAGTGCATCGCAGCCGGGCGAACAGGTAACGGTGATGGGATGGGTAAGAACCTTCCGGAATAACCAGTTTATAGCGTTGAATGATGGCAGTACCAATAATAACCTGCAGGTGGTGGCTACCCTGGGCCAGTTTGATGATGCATTGCTGAAAAGGCTTACTACCGGAGCTTCTGTAAAAGTAATTGGCGAAGTGGTGGCATCTGTAGGCAAGGGCCAGAGCCTGGAAGTAAAAGCGGGTACTATAGAAATACTGGGAGACAGTGATGCAGAAAAATATCCTTTACAACCCAAAAAACACAGTCTGGAATTTTTGCGTGAAAAAGCGCACCTGCGTTTCCGTACCAATACATTTGGATCGGTGTTCCGGGTAAGGCATTCACTGGCATTTGCGGTACACCAGTTTTTTAACCAGAGAGGTTTTGTATACCTGCATACGCCCATTGTAACGGCGAGTGATGCGGAGGGTGCGGGTGAGATGTTTCGGGTAACCACCCTGCCAATGGACAATCTGCCGAGGAATGAAGATGGCAGTATTAATTACAAAGAAGATTTTTTTGGCAAGAGCACCAACCTTACGGTGAGCGGACAGCTGGAGGGAGAACTGGGGGCGATGGCTTTTAGTGAGATTTATACTTTCGGCCCAAC